>CAYQYM010000028.1:0-13003 GCA_964421715.1 uncultured Acidipila sp. | reverse complement strand
TTACAAACCTACCCGCTCAGGCTGTGGATCGGAGAGTTCTTCAGAGGCTCCCTAGATGAGCCAGTCTGGGCTGTAAGCATAGCGACGGATACGCCGCCGTTCGAAAGATGATGGAATCGTTTCCATTTGCCTCCACGCAGAGCTATAATCCTCCCCGGCTCTCTGGCCTGCTCTTTCCGGGCCGGAATTTTCACTGCAAGGAGTTCGCTCGGTGATAAACAATCCTGGCCGCATCGCGGTTCGATCCTTAGCGCTGACCTTTGCCTGCGCCGCGACCCTGGCGATCGCAGCCCCGGCGCATGCGCAAAACGACAAAGAGATTCAGCAGATCACGCAAAAGCTGCCAGCAGGCGAGCAGCAGATCATCCAGCACCTCAGCGGACTGAACCGGCTTCCTGCCGGTGAGTGGCGCTTCCACGCCGGCGACCTGCCGCACGGCGAAAGTCCTGAACTCGACGACTCCGGCTGGCAAACCGTTAAGCCGAACAGCGAAGCTCCGAAAGAAGCAGTCTGGTACCGCAGACTCGTCGAAGTGCCAAAAAACCTGAACGGCTACGACCTGACGGGCACGCGCATCTGGTTCCAATTCAGGGCCTGGGCGAACGGCCCCATGCCGCAGATTATCTATTTCAATGGCCGCCGCGTGGCACTTGGCGATGACCTTGAGCCGATAGTGCTGTTTGACAATGCCAAGCCAGGCGACAAGGTGCTGGTGACCGTCAAGCTGCTGCCCACGGTGGATAACAAGCGCTTCGGCGGCGTGAACATGAAGATCGACTTCGCGGAGAATCGGCCGAATCCGAACGACCTCCGCGATGAGTTCCTCTCGGCTACCCTGCTGGTGCCGAGCCTCTCGAAGAACCAGCAGGCCGACCAGGCTACGCTGGACAAGGCCATCAGCCAGGTGGACACCGCCGCGTTGGCAGCCGCGGACCAGGCGAAGTTTGATGCCTCGCTCAAGGCCGCCACCAGCACGCTGGTCTCGCTTAAGTCGATGCTGCAGCAGGCCACATTCCACGAGACGGGAAACTCGCACATTGACGCTGCATGGCTATGGCCCAAGACCGAGACGGTGGACGTGGTAAAGCGCACCTTCGGCACGGCGCTGCAGCTGATGAACGAGTACCCGTTCTATACCTACACGCAGTCCGCCGCGGCCTATAACGAATGGATGGCCGAAAAGTACCCGGAGATAAACGACCAGATCAAGCAGCGCATCAAGGAGGGGCGCTGGGAGATTGTGGGCGGCATGTGGGTGGAGCCTGACCTGAACATTCCAGACGGCGAGGCTGATGCGCGGTCGATCCTGGTCGGCAAGCGCTGGTACCAGAAGAACTACGGCGTGGACGTGAAGATTGGCTGGAACCCGGACACGTTTGGTTACAACTGGCAGATGCCGCAAATTTACAAGAAGTCCGGCATCGATTTTTTCGTTACGCAGAAGATGACATGGAACGACACGAATCAACTGCCGTTCAAACTCTTCTGGTGGGAGTCGCCAGATGGTTCCAAGGTGCTGACCTACTTTCCGCATGATTATGCAAACCAGGACATGGCCCCGGTGCGCCTCTCCGCCGACCTGGCCGTGGCGCGCGAGCGCTCCCCGGGCATGCTGGAGATGATGGACCTGTACGGCGTGGGCGATCACGGCGGCGGTCCCACCCGCTCCATGCTGGACCAGGCGCAGCACTGGGCCGAGGGCAGCAAGATCACGCCGAAGTACGAGTTCGCCACGGCCAAGAGCTTCTTCGACAAGGTAAGCGGACAGGTGGCCCCGAACAGCCCCGCGTGGAACTACTTCTCGATCGGCAAAGGCTACAAGGCGCCTGAGGCTCCGGCTGATGGGCAGATCGCCATACCGACCTGGAAGAGCGAACTCTACTTTGAATATCACCGCGGCGTTCAGACCACGCAGGCGCAGCACAAGTCGAACATGCGCCACAGCGAGCAGTGGACGCTCAATGCGGAGAAGTACGCTTCGCTCGCATGGCTGGACGGCAACCGATATCCAGGCGATGAGCTGACCGAGGACTGGAAGAAGGTCACGTTCAACGACTTCCACGATCTGGCGGCAGGTTCAGGCATTGGAATCATCTACAAGGACGCGCAGCGTGAGTTCGACGAGGTGCACCTTTCGACGGACGCCATCTCGCGCAAGTCGCTCGACACGGTGGCCGCGCGTGTCAACACAAAAGCCGCGGGCGAGGTGCCGCTCTTTGTCTTTAACCCGCTGGCCTGGAAGCGCTCCGGCCTGGTGAGGGTGCATGTGCAGATGCCGTCAGCAGCGCCAAACGGCATCGCCATCCTCGACAGCAACGGCCAGGTCCTGCCGTCGCAGGTGCTTTCGAGCGACAGCAGGACAAACAGCTTCCACGTGCTGCTCGAGGCGAAGGATCTGCCCTCCATGGGCTACGCGGTCTATCACGCGGTAGCGGGCAGCCGGCCTTTTACCAGCGATCTCAAGGTGAACGGGCTCACGCTCGAGAACAGCGCGCTTCGGGTAACGATCGACAAATCGACCGGCTGCATCACAAGCCTGTTCGATAAGAAGTCAAACTTCGAGACGCTGGCCTCTGGCGCCTGCGGCAACGAACTGCAGGCATTCAAAGACACGCCGAAAGACTATGACGCGTGGAATATTGACCCCGGCACACTGGACGTGGCGCCCACCCGGCTGACGGCAGCCGATGCGGTGGAGCTGGTGGAAAAGGGGCCGATGCGCGCCAGCGTACGTGTTACCCGTCATTGGCAGAGCTCGAAATTCGTGCAGGAGATTCAGCTCTACGCCGGCATGGACGAGGTCAACGTGGTAAACGACATCGACTGGCACGAGACGCACGTGCTGCTCAAAGCGGCCTTCCCGCTGGCAGCCACCAGTGACAAAGCCACCTATGAGATTCCTTACGGAACCATCGAGCGCACAACCCTGCGAAACAATAGCTGGGAGAAGGCTCAGTTCGAGGTGCCTGCGCTGCGCTGGGCAGACCTGGGCGATGGCAAGCACGGCTTCAGCCTCATCAATGAATCGAAGTATGGCTACGATGCGGTTGGAAACCTGCTGCGGCTCTCACTGCTGCGCTCCCCCACCTGGCCTGATCCTGACGCAGACCGCGGTCACCAGCAATTCAGCTTTGCCCTGTATCCGCACGCGGGCGACTGGAAGCAGGCACTGACCGAGCGGCACGGCTATGAGTACAACTACAGCCTGACGGCGATGCAGGTCATGCCGCACGCCGGCGCGCTGCCGCTGGAGAAGTCTTTCCTTGCGGTAGATGGTGACAACGTGGTGGTGACGGCGCTCAAGAAGGCGGAGGATTCCGACGCACTCGTGGTCCACCTCTATGAGTGGGCCGGCAAGGATGGCACCATCGGTATTACCGTGCCCGAGGGCGCGACGGATGCCGTTGAGACCAACCTGATGGAGCAGCCGCAGGGCGGAACCCTTCCGATGAGCGGCAGCAATCTCAATGTCCCGGTGCATCCGTTTGAGATCGTCGCCGTCCGTGTGGACTATCCGCACTCGGCCAGGTAAGCCTGGGGAAGCTCCTCCTTGGAGACGCTTCGGCGTCTCCATCCCTTTTTGGAGGACGGCAGCCCCGTTGGATAGCAGGTACAAGCCCAGATCGAACGTTACTGTTGCGCCATAGACTGTCTTGTAATCCTTCACAGGCAGAATGCGGCCAAAATCGTTGACCGCCAGACGGCATGCCGCTACACTGCTCGCAGGTATCCACGCAATTTGATCAACTGATCAACGGGCGAAGCTCTGCCCCTTTCAGCGCACCGGGAACGGTACGGGCCGTGGCTCTCTTGCGTGGCAGCCATGTAGAAGGCACTCCCTCGCGGAGAGCCCGCCGATGTCTTGGTTCAGGTCTCGAAGGGGAGGACTGGTTTAGCACTGATGGGATCGCCGGCAGTTTTACCCAACCAACCGCCTTTGCAGGGCGCGCCGACGGAGACCCGCCCAACAATAACGCCGGGCGATGTCCGTAAAATTTTTATCAAGCGCAAGTGGCTGCTGATTGGGTCGCTTCTTGCCGGTGCCATCGCTGGCCTGCTTTACATTTTACTTACCACTCCACAGTACGAGGCTACGGCACGCATTGACATTGACCTGAGCCGCTCAACCAACATCGGTATTACAGACCTGATCGAATCGAAGCTGAGCGGCGGAGACCAGACCTCTGACCGGCTTCAGACCGAGGTCCGCATCATGCAGAGCGAGACGGTCGCGCTCGACGTCATCCGCTCGCTTGATCTCGTTCACAAAAAGCCCTTCTCGGAGGTGTTCAAGAGCCGGGCTTATGACGGTCATCTGACCGCGATGCAGCGTTACAGTCTGCTAAAGACCTTTATAGGTTCGCTCAAGATCTCCGTTCTGCCCTCTACCGAGCTCGTGGAGATCCGCTACCGTAACCCTGACCCGGAGCTTGCCACCTCGATCGCAAATGCCGTGGTGGACGCCTACATGGAGCGGGACCTGCGCTCGCGGTTCGAGGGAACGACGCGCGTCTCGAGCTGGCTGTCGCGGCAGCTGGATGAACTGAAGAAGCAGGTAGAGGAGTCGCAGCATGAGCTGGCGCGATTCCAGCGGCAGAATGACCTGATGGGCAGTGACAGCGAAGGCGGCAGCCTGATGACGGACAGCCTGCGCACGGTGAACCAGCAGCTGGCCGAGGCCGAGGCCGACCGCATTGTAAAGGAGGCGCGCTACCGCATGGCCGAGACGCGCAACCCCGAGCTGCTGGTCTCCGTTGCTCCTTCCACCGTGCTGGCCTCGCTGCGGCAACAGCAGGGCGAGCTGCTGGTGCAGGCCGCGCAGCTAAAGGCGAAGTTCGGGCCAGACTGGCCGAAGGTCCGCGAGATCAATCAGCAGTTGACGCAGGTGCAGCACGATATCGATGGCGAGATCAATAACCTGACACAGCGCTTTGCCGAGGAGTACCACGCAGCACAGAGCACGGAGATGCTGATGCGCGGCCGCCTTGAGGCGACCAAGCAAAAGGCATACCGTGAGAACGAATCGTCGGCTCAGTACGAGATTCTTAAGCACGGTGCCGAGTCTGCCTCAGACCTTTATGACGCATTGCAGACGAAGCTGAAAGAGGCCGGCATAACGGCCGGGCTCAACTCGAATAACATTGACGTGATCGATCGCGCAGCCGTGCCTGCTCTGCCGGTGGCTCCATTCAAGCGGCTGGACCTCACTATCGGGCTGCTTGCCGGGTTGGTGGTGGGCGTCGGACTTACGCTCCTGCTGGAATCGCTGGATGACACCGTGCGCACCTCCGACGACGCCGAAGCGATCGCCGGGCTGCCTGCGCTCGCCGTCGTGCCGCATTTCCAGGCCGGCAAGGATGGACTGGCGGACAAGGCAAGGATAGAGCGCACCTCCCCGGACATCGTGGCCTACACCGATCCGCAATCGATCATGGCGGAGAGCTTCCGGAGCCTGCGCTCGTCGGTGCTGCTCTCTGCGGTGGACCGCGAGTCGAAGCTGGTGATGGTGACTAGCAGCTTCGCGGCGGAGGGCAAGTCGACCTGCGCGGCGAACCTGGCCATCTCCTTCGCAAACCGGGGCGGCCGCGTGCTGCTGGCCGATACCGATCTGCGCAAGGGCACACTGCACATCAAGTTGCGCTCGTCGAATCGCGCGGGGCTCTCCACACTGCTCAGCCGCGAGTCGGGCGACGAGGCTTACGAGCATCCGCTGCCCGATATTCCGAACCTCACCCTGCTGACGCGCGGCCCTCATGCGCCGAACCCCGGCGAAATGCTCGGCTCCAAGAGCATGGAGAACCTGCTCGCCCGCTGGCGTGAGGAGTACGACGTAGTCATCCTCGATACATCCCCGATCCTGGCTGTCTCAGACACACTGAACCTCGCACCTTTCGTGGACGCGGTCATCGTGCTGGTGCGCTCCGGTGTCACGCGCAAGAAGGCCCTGATGCGTACACGCGAGCAGTTGGCGCGCGCGGGCGCAAGGCTGCTGGGGCTGATTGTGAACGATGTGGACCTGCGGCTGGAGAACTACTACACCTACTCGAAGGGCTATGGCTACGGGTACAAGCCCTATGGCGAAGGGTACGGCGGAGGCGGCGATGAGAAGAACTAAGCAGACCTGGGTTGCAGTGCTCGCTGCCCTGCTCTCGGTTTTTCCGGCCCTCGGCCAGCAGCCATCCATGGCACTATCGGGCACCGCCACTCCAGACATTCAGATTGGCGCGGGCGACCTGATCAGTGTGGTTGTGTTTGACACGCCGGAGCTGACCCAGCAGGTGCGCGTGAACCAGGACGGACAGGTGAACCTGCCGGTGCTGGGCAGTCTGCAGTTGGGTGGCCTGAACAGCGCGCAGGCGGCACGCCTGGTGGAACAGGAACTGAAGCGGCGCGGACTGTTGAACGATCCGCATGTGACTGTGTTCGTCACAGAGTACGCAACACAGGGCGCGAGCGTGCTGGGCGAGGTGAAGAGCCCGGGTGTCTATCCCACGCTGGGCACGCGCCGACTTATGGATATGCTCTCGCTGGCCGGCGGCCTCAGTCCCACTGCGGGCAAGGCAATCTCCATCGTTCACCGTGATGACCCGCAGTACCCCGTTGTCGTGGCGCTCCAATCCAGTGTGCAGCACATGGAGCAGCAGCAGAATCCCGTCATCCAGCCGGGCGATACGATCACGGTAGGAAAGGCGGGCGTGGTTTACGTGCTGGGTGATGTCACACGGCCGGGTGGTTTTCTGGTGGACAATAACGACCGCCTCACGGTGCTGCAATCACTGGCTCTCGCAGGAGGGGCAAACAAGACAGCCGCGCTGAGCAAGACGATGCTGATTCACAAGGTGCCGGAGGGGCGGCAGGAGGTCGCACTCGACCTTAGCCACGTCTATCACGGCAAGCAGGCGGACATCTCAGTGACTGACGGGGATATTCTCTTTGTGCCGTCGAGCCTGGGCAAGACACTCGGTTACCGCGGCATTGAAGCGGCCATCGCTGCCGCTACCGGTGTGCTGATCTATGCGCAGTCGCGCTGACGTGGCCAGACTTCCGTGATTGCCCAGCCTGTTGCCGCCGCACCACCCCGCCTGGGCAGGGCTGCCGCTGCCCTCAGTTTGGAGGAGCAGTACGCGCAACCGCGTGCGGCTTACTTCCTTTACTATCCGCTGGCCATGCTGGCTGCGGCGATCCTGCTCTACATGGTCCCCAGCGATGGAGTGCTCTTCGGCGCTTCACTGGTGGGTGCCGCGGTGGGCCTGCTTAGCCTCTGGAATCTGACCCTCGGGCGAGGACCGTTCCGCGTCTCAATCCTGCTGGGCATGACGCTGCTGCTGGCCTACGGGCTTGGCACGGCGAATACATGGCTGACACTGCCACGCGGTGGGCTGGAGATCTCAGCCGCCTTTCTGCGCAGCACGGAGAGCCTGGCCCATGGGCTCGGTACCGTGCTGATTGCCACGGCTTTTCTATATAGCGTGGGCGAGCTGCTGGAGACGCCGGTTGTCGGGTTAAGCTTCTACGTGCAGCCAGACGGGCGCAAGTATCTGTTAATGATGCTCGGCACGGCACTGCTGCTCATCGACTACGCCACCGGCTCGCTGAGCTACATGGGCGCGGTCCTGAACGACAATCAAAAGCTAAGCGTGATGGCGGCAGCCGGATTGTGGTTTGCGGCGGGCGTCTTTCCTTACTGCCTCGTACTGTTTCTTAATTCGCCGCGCGGGCTCATGCGGACTGTTTCGCTTGGCTTTACAGTGCTCAATTTCTTCCTGCTGGTGCCACTCGGGCGGCGCGTTCTTGGATACGGTGTCATTACGGCCCTGTTTGCGCTGCGCTTCACGGGTGTGCGGCCACGCTTGCACTGGATAAAAACGCCGTTTTATACCCTGCTCATCGGCGGTGGGGTGCTGGTGGGCAGCACCGTCTTCTTCTATATGCGCCAGAGCGGAGGCAGCCTGCATGGCCAGCAGGGGAGCATCCTGGAGCGCATCAGCCTGGCCTGGGATTTCTACAACCAGCGGGACAGCTCCGAGGTGACAGGCAAGCTCAACAGCAACGTGCAGAAACGGACCTTTGTTCTTGCCTACCTCTCCGATCTGGTCTCCGCCAGCGAACGGTCCCGCCCCATGTATGGTGAGAACCTGCTCAACCAGCTCGGCTTCACCCTGCCGTCTGCGTTCTTCAGCGATAAAAATCAGCTCGAGGCCGAGGAGCAGTTGGTGGACCGCCACTGGAACTTTGCCTATGTCGACCAGGCCAACTCGGTCTACACGGCAGGAGTGTTGGACTTCGGACTTGCCGGAGCGATTGTCTATCCGCTGCTCATCGTCGGGCTCGTGCGGCTGTTCCTGCTGGTTATCAAGCGCTACTGGCCGGAGATGGCGTCCTCTTTCGTCATTCTGGTGATGGTGGCCCAACTGCTTGAGCCGGAGACTACGGTTACCGCCTACGTCGTAACGATTCGCAACGGCCTGCTCTTCTCCCTCGCCATCGGTATTCTCGCAGTGCTGCCAGGCTTCCGCCTGAGGGCCGACTGATGCAAGCATTAAGGTTACTGAGATTGCTCCCGGCTATGCTTAGTCTCGCTGCGGCCGCGGGAGCGCAGGTGAGTCCTCCGCTGGTAAGCGGCTATAGCGTGTCGATCTCGGGGCCGCTGGTGCCAGGCAGTTCCAGCGGCGTGTCGACCACCCCTTCGCGAGAGATCATTCCGGGCGCGGCTAACCTGCTTGCGCCGAATATTTATGTGGCTCCGATCGACCCGACGGGAGCGCGACTGGAGTCCACCCGAATGAATCCGTCGCTCGCCCGGAATCGTGTCCTCGCAAACTCATCCAGCACGATTGACGTGCTGATACGAGGTTTCGAGGCGCAGAGTTTCAAGGCCGGCTTTTCTGAGAGTGGGCTCCGGAAGCTCGCCCAGCCTGGCTTAGACAGCACACGGCGCACAGCGCCGTCGAGTTTATTTCATGTGTCGCGCCAGCCAGCGGTTTCCTATGCCGCCAACCTGGCCGGCGGAACTCAATCCGCCGCTGGACAGCCGCCCGCAGGCGCACTTGCAGCGACTTCGGCCAGGCCAGACTCACCGGCTCCTGCTCCGCTCCCACAGAACACCGCGCCGCCGGCCGTTCCTTCTGGAATCTCAAGTCAGCGGCCACTTGCCGGAGACAGTTCCTTTCGCCGGCTGGTCCCAGCCACTGCTGGCCATCTTGAGCGCAATTCCGTTACCCGTGTTGGTTTGGCTGACGTCCCACCCGGTGGAGTGCTGGCTTCAGAGGCTGCTGGCGCATCGTCCCCACTGGAGAAGGGTGCATACCTGCCGCAGGCAGATGCGGCCATAGAGGCAGCCGCCGGCCATTCGCCGTTTCGCGATCCGGCCCAGGAATCCTTTCTTTCGCCATCGGTATATCGGCCCGTCCGGCAAGCTGGCAATCATCAGGGCCCGGACCTGGGCTCTGGTGCAGGTGGCCGTAACTATCCGGGAAGCCTAAGTTCGGCTCGCCGTCGCCGCATGCAGGGTGCAATGGATGGCAGGCCGCAGGCCAGCATGACAAGCCGCTTGCTCGGCGGCGCAGCGGAGCGAGGCGGCATGCACAGCCTGTCCCGGTACGGTCATCCCGAAAACAAACTCCTCGAAGAGCAGCAGTTGAACCCGGGCGCAATCTCGCGGCGCAATCACCAGAATCGATAAGACGCATCTATCTGTTTGGAATCCCGCGGTAGGTTCATACGAAGAGCCTCAGCTTTGCCCGAAACCTGGGAAAGCGTTAGACTTGCCCGTCCCTACACGGCCCAAACGGAGAATGCGTCTTGATGATGGAATTTCATATCTCGCGCAGCGCGCGCGACCGCTACCAGGTGCGGGACATCCTCTTCTCCTTCACCGGGAATGCGATTTTCGCCAGCCCGGCGGGAAGCCGCGAGCTGGCGCATCGGATGAACGAAGCGAACGGCACGGCAGACGATCCGGCACGCGCGACCAACCCCGGTGCGCTCTATGCGATGGGGCTGATCGATGAGGCGAGCCATGCCATCATCGCCTACTACCGCGAGCATGTGGACCCGGCCATTCACCGCGAAGCGCTCGCGTGGTTTTCCGAGCGCGTTGGAGAAGGAGCAGTCGAGCGGCTGCTGGCCGCCTTTATCGAGCGCTTTCCGCCTGCCGATGTTTATCAGGGCAAACAGACCGCGACGGAGTGGCTTGCCGGCAGCACAGACGGCTTTGCTCATCGCGAGGCCGCTTTTGAAGAGCTCCTGCTGCTCTGGATGGCCAACAACAATCCCGCGTTTGAGCCCTTTCGCGAGCTCTTTGACGACAAGCCGCTCGCCGCGGCCACGGTCTACCGCGAGGTGACGGCCAGTCTGCCGGATTACTACGCCACCAAGCCCGCGCTGGGTCCCGGCATGCCCAGCCTGCTGGATGCATTGCGCGAGCCCGTGCTCATTGCGCCTGGCTCCCTTGCGCAGCAGTTGGAGACGATCCGCATGCGCTGGGGAGTTTTTCTCGGCGACCAGCTTCGGGCTGTCATCCGCGCGCAGGACATTCTGCGCGAGGAAGAGGTCGCCATCTGGATGCGCTTCAACCCGCCCACGCCCGAGACCCTGGCGCGGCGCTCGCGCGCAGGCGGGATGCAGGACCAGCACTCCGAGGTGCCGACCTTTTCAACCTCGCCCGTGGAGTATGAAAAGTTCTCGCCTGACCAGGACTGGATGCCGAACACGGTGCTCATCGCCAAGAGCACTTACGTCTGGCTGGCGCAGCTCTCACGCTGGTATGGCCGCAGCATCGAGCGGCTCGACCAGATTCCGGATGAGGAGCTGGACAGGCTTGGGCAGCGGGGCATGAACGCGCTGTGGCTCATTGGCGTCTGGGAGCGCAGCCGCGCGTCCAAAACCATCAAACGGCTCTGTGGCAACCAGGACGCCGTGGCCTCGGCCTATTCACTCTACGACTACCGCATTGCTGATGACCTGGGTGGTGAACCCGCCTACCGGGACCTGCGCGATCGCGCGGCGCGGCGTGGTATTCGGCTGGCCAGCGACATGGTGCCAAACCACATGGGTATTGATTCGATATGGGTCATTGAGCACCCGGAGTGGTTTCTCTCCCGGCCCGACTCGCCCTATCCCGCCTATCGCTTTGCGGGGCCCGACCTCTCCAGCGATGCGCGCGTCGAGATCAAAATAGACGACCACTACTATGAGCAGACCGACGCAGCCGTGGTCTTCGAGCGCCGCGACAAGTGGACCGGAGACACGCGGTACATCTACCACGGCAATGATGGCACCAGCTTTCCCTGGAACGACACCGCGCAGCTGAATTATCTGAGTGCCGCGGTGCGCGAGCAGGTCATCCAGACGATCCTTCATGTCGCGCGGCTGTTTCCCATCATCCGCTTTGACGCTGCGATGACGCTGGCCAAGCGGCACGTCCAGCGGCTATGGTTTCCATCGCCCGGCTCCGGCGGCGCCATTCCGTCACGCGCGGAGTGCTCAATGACGACGGCTGAATTCGACGCAGCTATCCCCAACGAGTTCTGGCGCGAGGTGGTGGACCGCGTTGCGGCAGAGGTGCCGGGCACACTGCTGCTGGCCGAGGCGTTCTGGCTCATGGAGGGCTACTTCGTCCGCACGCTTGGCATGCATCGCGTGTACAACAGCGCGTTCATGAACATGCTGCGTGATGAGGACAACGCCAAGTACCGGCAGGTGCTTAAGAACACAATGGAGTTCGACCCCGGTATCCTGAAGCGCTATGTCAACTTCATGAGCAATCCGGACGAGAAGACCGCCATCGAGCAGTTTGGCAGCGGAGACAAGTACTTCGGCGTCGCCACCATGATGGCCACGCTGCCCGGTCTGCCCATGTTCGGGCACGGGCAGGTGGAGGGCTTTACGGAAAAGTACGGAATGGAGTACTACCGGCCGCGCTACAACGAAGACCCGAACGGTGCGCTGGTGGCGCGTCACAACCGCGAGATCGCTCCGCTGCTGCACAATCGCCGGCTGTTTGCAGAGAGCGACGAATTTTTGCTCTATGACTTCTGGCGCGAAGACGGCAGCGTGGATGAGAACGTCTACGCTTACTCGAACCGCCGCGGAGACGATCGCGCGTTGATTGTCTACCACAACCGGTTTGCCGCTACGCAGGGCACACTCCACCACTCAGCCGCCTACCAGGACAAGCAGTCGGGCGCACTGCGGCAGCGCAGCTTGGCCGAGGGCTTAGCGCTGGCGAATAGTCCAGAGGTCTTCGTTGCCTATCGCAATACCGCCACCGGACTCGAGTATCTACGGCGGTGTGCCGACATTGTGACGCGGGGACTTTCGTTCCAGTTACACGCCTACCAGTATGCTGTCCTGCTTTACTGGCGCGAACTGCGTGCGGATGCCGACCACCCGTGGGACAAGCTGCACGACGCCTTGCAAGGGGCCGGCGTCCCGAACCTGGATGAGGCGTTGCTGGACCTGGAGTTATCACCGGTGCATGCGGCCTTTGCCTCTGCGCTCTCGCCGGAGCTGGTGCAGCGGCTTGCCACAGCGGAGACGGCGCCCATTGTGGCGCGAAATCAGCCGGAGGACAGCAGCCTGCGCCAGGAGCGGGAGGATACGCCCGCACTGCAGGAATTCGAGCACCATGCAGCGGAATTTTTCCGCGAAGCCATGGCGGTGCTGAACCGGCAAGAGGCAAAGCCGGCTGCGCCTCCAGAACAAGACACGGAGATGGAGGAAGAACTTCATCCGCAGGAAGCGCCATCCGGTGCTGTTCCAGCGAACGTTGATTCGCAGCTTGTGACAGAAGCCTCGTTGGCTGCTTCCAGCGATATCGTCGAGGCTCGACGGGAAGAGGAACGCAGCGCAGCTATCGGTAGCACAGATGAAGCGGAGGCAACGCATTCCACCGCATCCTTGGCCGACGCACTCCGAGCTCTGCAGCGGCTTTCCGTCATGCATCGGACGCTCTCCCCGGCAGCGAGATCCGTGCTGCCGAGCGATGCGCCTGCAGGTGCGG
>CAYQYM010000027.1:0-13075 GCA_964421715.1 uncultured Acidipila sp. | reverse complement strand
CAAGCAGGCCGGTAAACCTCTGCGCCAGGGGCCGCGCGCTGCGCACCCATCTGCCGCAAAGCACACCGAGCAGCGTGGTGGCCAAGGCAGGGATGGTGCTAAGAAGCCCCTCGGGGTCGCGCGTGCCCTCATAGAGCCGGCCGAAGAGCAGGTGGCGATCTACATAGGCCACCCAGTTCGCATCCGGATCGAGCAGCGGAATCTGCACCGTCGGCGTGCCGTACCCGGGTACAGGGACATAGCGCATCAGCAGCCAGTAACCCACCAGTGCGGCAAGGATCACCCCCACGTGCACCGCAAGGCGGCGAGTGAACAGGTAGAGCATGCTGGCCAGCAGATAGCAGAGCGCAATGCGCTGCAGCACACCATAGATGCGAAGTGTGTGCAGGTGAAAGAGAGGAAAACCATTTACGAGAAGGCCGAAGAGAAACAGCACCACTGCACGCTTTGCAGCATGGCCCAGCAGCGTGGCGCGCGCCACGCCCCTGGCCAGCTTTGACTCAAACGCAAATACGATGGAGACGCCAACCAGGAAGAGGAAGGTTGGAAAGACGAGGTCGGTCGGCGTCCAGCCGTTCCACCGGGCGTGCTTGAGAACCCAATAGCTGTGTTGCCAGTCGCCGTTGTTGTTCACCAGGATCATGAAGGCGATCGTGATGCCGCGGGCGGTGTCCAGCGAAAGCAGGCGTCCCGGACGTGTGACGGTAGAGCCAGGCGTGGGTGCAGTGCTCATGAGTTGCACTCACTCTACACCATCGGTTAGTGAATGCGAATGTCTCCCGAGCCGGTCTCGATTGTTACTGCCGGGCCGCCGCCGTTGATATCGCCCTTGATGTGGTGCCCTCCCAGGCTGCCGTGGCTGCTGATCGGCGGATCGCTGTATATGGACCCGGAGCCGGTCTGAGCGTCTAAAGTCATGCGGGACGCGCCAGTGTTCAGCGTCGCCGAGCCGGAGCCGGTTTCAAGCTTCCAGTTCTCCGCCGGCACCCCGCTTACTGTAATATTGCCCGAGCCGGTCTCTGCGTTGAGCCCGCCCCTTACTCCGTTCAGGCGGATGGAGCCGCTGCCCGTCTCTGCCCTGACGTCTGCGCTGCCGAAGACCTCGGCGTTAATATCGCCCGAGCCCGTGCCAAGTGAGACCCGCTGCGTCATGCCCGTGGTCTCGATGCTGCCAGAGCCGGTCGTAGCCTTGAGCGCGCCGTTCAGGCCGTAGAGTTTCAGATCACCGGAGCCGGTGCTCGCCTCAAGGTTGGTGGCCTTCGGCGTGGTGATCTCGTAGTCGATGGCAATATTGTTCAGCAGATGACTGTGCCCGCCAACGGTGATGCTGTCTCCGGACTGCTCAATCGGCGGGTTGTCTACCACCTGCTTCACGCGCTCCTCGGGCGAGCCACCCCTGCGGATGCCCCAAATGTTGCCCGCATGCACGTGCCCCACGATGTGTACCCGGCCGTCGCTGCCCGGTGTGACATGCACCCAGCCGGAGCCGGTGCTCACCTTCAGCGTGACCGGGCCGCTCACAGGCAGGGTCCTGTCAAACTTGCCTTCAGCCGCATGGGCAAGCGTGGGCAACAGCGCCAGCGCGGCCAGTGCCGTCCATTGCTTAACAGGGTTCATGTCAGTCTTCTCCTTCGTTCTCGGGAACTCGCAGAGGAGTGTACGGCGGCGTGGCGTCTCCGGTTCCAAGCAATCGCCGGCGTTCCGGCAGATGCCACCTCGCGACTGGTAAACTCGCAAGAAAAATGATTGGTATGCTGCTATTCCGCGCCGTCTCGGTGGCCCTGCTCATCCTGGCCAACGGGTTTTTCGTAGCGGCGGAGTTCGCGCTGGTGAGCATGCGCGAGACGCGGGTGGAGCAGCTCATTTCACAGCAGCGTCCTGGCGCGCGCGCCGTGCGGCGGCTACAGCAGCATCTTGACGACTTTCTGCCGGCCGTGCAGTTTGGTGTGACCCTCTGCAGCCTGGCGCTGGGCTGGATCGGCGAGCCGGCGGTCGCCTCCCTGATTGAGAGCTGGATGGATGGGCTGCCCCACGCGCATCTCTATGCACACCTAGCCGCCACGCCGGTCGCCTTCGCGCTCATCACTTATCTGCACGTGCTGTTGGGTGAGCTGGTGCCGAAGTCGCTTGCCCTTCGCCGTGCGGACCAGTTAGCCATTGCCGTCGCCGGACCCATGAACGTATTCATTGCGCTCACGCGCCCCGTGGTCCGGCTGATGAACCGCTCGGCCGCCACCGTGCTGCGCCTCTTTGGCACGCCCATGGCGCAGGAGGGTTCGGTTCACTCCCCCGAGGAGCTGAAGCTGATTGCGACCTCGGCGCGGCGCATGGGACTGCTGCCGGCTTTCCAGGAGGCAATCATTCATCGCGCGGTGGAGGTCAACCAGGTGCCCACGCGTGAGATCATGACGCCGCGGCAGCGCATCTTTGCTCTTCCTGCCAACATGCTGATTGAGGAGGCAAGCTCGCGCATCGTGGATGAGCTCCACTCGCGCGTGCCGGTCTATGACCCGGCGCGCGGACCGGAATATATCGTTGGCGTGGTTTATTCAAAGGATGTCTCGCGCCTCATGCACTTCCGCTCCTCGGCGCGAACCCGCTTCTTCGGGGCGCCCTTCACTGAGCTGCGTCTCAGCCAGGTGATGCGGGAGGTGCTGGTGGTGCCCGAGACCAAGCCGGTGCTCGACCTGCTGATCGAGTTTCAGCAGCGCCGCCGCCACCTGGCCATCGTTGTAGACGAATACGGCTCCACCGTTGGGCTGGTGACGGTCGAGGATGCCATCGAGCAGCTCATCGGCGAAGTAGAAGATGAGTTCGACCTGGCGGCGAAGCCCGTGCTGAGCAGCGCTAGCGGCAGCGTGCTGCTGGACGGCAGCGTAAACCTGCGCGACCTGGAGACGCAGATGCACTGGAAGCTGCCCCGTGAGGGCGGCGTGGAGACACTGGCGGGCTTCCTGCTCACGCGGCTCGGACGTATTCCACGCGGCGGCGAGCAGGTGGAGTATGAGGGCCGCCGCCTCACCGTCGCCGAGATGAGCGGTAATCGCATCAGCAAGGTGCGCATTGAAAACCTGCCCCAGCACGCCGAGGCCTCCGCTTGAGTCTGCTCACCTCCCTGCTGCGAAGACTCGCCTACACCGTGCCTGTTCTCTGGCTCGTGGTCTCACTTGTCTTCTTGCTCATCCACCTGGTGCCGGGAGACCCCGTGCAGCAGATGCTGGGCGAGGGCGCGCGTGCGACCGACATCGCGGCGATGCGGCATAGCTACGGGCTCGACCAGCCGCTACGGCTGCAATACTTGCGCTACTGGCATGGCGTGTTGCAGGGTGACCTGGGCCGGTCCCTGCGGCTGAACGACACTGTGACACACCTGGTACT
Source organism: uncultured Acidipila sp. (assembly GCA_964421715.1). Taxonomy (GTDB): domain Bacteria; phylum Acidobacteriota; class Terriglobia; order Terriglobales; family Acidobacteriaceae; genus CAYQYM01. Next base: position 9,697 of record CAYQYM010000027.1, on the reverse strand, counting down.
CACGCGCTATCCCTACACGCTGGAGCTGACCGTCGCCGCGCTTGTTCTGGCGCTGCTACTCGCCCTGCCGGCGGGCATCTCCGCCGCACTCTACCGCGCGCGCTGGCAGGACCAGGCGATCGGCGCGGTCAGCCTGCTGGGACTGTCCTTCCCCAGCTTTGCGCTGGGCCCCATCCTTATCCTGCTGGTCTCAATCAAGCTGGGCTGGCTGCCGGTAAGCGGCACGGGCACGCCGGCGCACCTGGTTTTGCCGTCCATCACCATGGGCAGTGCGCTGGCCGCGATCCTCACCCGCATGGTGCGCACATCCATGCTGGAAGAGCTTGGGCAGGACTACATCCGCACGGCACGCGCCAAGGGCCTCAGCGAAGGCCAGGTGCTCTACCGGCATGCACTGCGCAATGCGCTCATCCCGGTGCTCACGCTCGTTGGCCTGCAGTTTGGCGCGCTGCTGGCGGGGGCTATAGTCACAGAAACTATCTTTAGCTGGCCCGGCCTGGGACGGTTGACCGTATCGGCGATCTCCAACCGCGATTATGCGCTGGTGCAGGGGTCGATTCTAGCCATCGGACTTACCTACATTCTCGTCAACCTGCTCACGGATGTGCTGTACGTGGTGGTGAATCCGCGTATTCGGGCATGAACCCGCCCTTTAGCTTTCGCCTGGTCACATTGCTAAAGCAGGTACCGAATCTTTGCCTTGGGGATTAGTCCCACATCCAGCCAGGCTATCGTCACCGGCAGGCTGAAGCGCCGCGGGCCGGCACTGCCTGGATTCAAATAGAGGACGCCGCGCCTGTGCTCGATAAGCGGCTGGTGGGAGTGCCCGCTCACCACCACCTGAACGCCCGCCGTTCCGGGGTCGAGGTCCAGAACGTGCAGGTCGTGAAGCATATAAATCGATGTGCCATTAAGTTCCAGGATCTCCGTCTCAGGAAGAGCGGCGCAGGGGCCGGTGCGGTCAATATTGCCGCGAATGGCGGCGAGCGGCGCAATCCGACGCAGCCGGTCGAGGATCTCCCCGGAGCCCACATCGCCCGCGTGCAGGATATGCTCCACGCCCGCCAGACAGTCGACGGCCTCAGGGCGCAGCAGCCCGTGCGTGTCCGAGATGACGCCGACTCTCACAGTCCAATCGCCATCCGGGTACGCGGGTCAAGATAATCGCGCAGCGCGTCTCCGATAAAGTTAAACGAGAGCACGCACAACATGATGGCAAATGCAGGAAAGATAACCAGGTGGGGTGAATCAAACAGGTGCGGGCGCGCATCGTTGATCATCGCGCCCCAGCTCGCCGCCGGGGGCGGAACGCCCAGCCCCAGGAAGCTGAGGGTAGCCTCGGCCAACACCGCCCCGGCCATGCCGATGGCTGCTTGAACGATGATTGGCTGAAGGACATTGGGCAGAATGTGGCGGAAGAAGATGCGCACGTCCCCCGCCCCAAGGGCGCGGGCCGCCTCTACAAACTCGCGCTCGCGCACGGCAAGCACCTGGGCACGCACCAGCCTTGCATATCCTACCCAGCCGCCGATGGAGAGCGCGAAGATCAGGTTTGCGATTCCTGGCCCGAGGAAGGCGACGAAGGCGATGGCCAGCAGGATTCCCGGAAGGGACAGAAAGGCATTCATCACGAAGATGTTGATGACCGTGTCCAGCCAGCCGCCGTAGTAACCTGCGATTCCTCCCAGCAGCAGCCCCAGGCCAAGCGAACAACCGACGACGGCGACTGCGACCAGCAGGGAGAGGCGCGCGCCATAGATGACGCGCGACAGGATGTCGCGGCCCAGTTCATCGGTCCCGAACCAATGGTGCCAGCCCGGCCCGTTCAGCCGATGCGTGAGGTCAATGGCAGCCGGGTTCGCCGGCGCAATCCAGGGGGCGAGCAGTGCCATGATGAGAAACAGGGCCAGCAGCAGCAGCCCCGCCGCTGCAAGGGGACTTTTGCGGGCCGTATCCGTCAGAACCACGATTTGAGCCGTGAACTTCACCTCGCCATCCTAATCCGCCCAGGCAGGCCCGAATTCCACAAGTGCGCTTGCTGACTGCTCGGTTCACCTGGAGGGACTCGTGCAGAAAGCTAACCGCCGGTAGCCCCCGGCATTCATCAGCCGTTCACCTCAATGCTGCATGGTGAAGGTAAAGCTCTATTTCTCCACAGGAATTTTATAGATGAATTTTTGCAGCACGCTTCTGGAGGCACAGTTCGAGCTGCACAGGGGCGCCACTGCTCCCAGGTCATACACGATGAGAGCAGTGACGCAGACGGCCGGTTCCATTAGCCTCAGAGGAGCAGGAACCGTGAGACTAGATAAACCCGAGATTTGGGTTGGAAAAGTTGGGCAGCACCGGTAGAACCGAGCCGAGTTGATTTGCCGGCACGCCAAACCACTGCGCAAGCGTCGCGGCATACTGTGCCATCGAGGTTGTCGGAATCCAGCGCCCATCGCTGTCAAGGTCATTTTGGCCGCCCGGCGTCAGGTCAGGAAACGTGCCATACAGCCGTCCGCCGCGCACCGCATCACCCATCACGATGTGGTGGCTTCCCCAGGCGTGGTCCGTGCCGTAGTTGGTGTTCATCTGCAGCGCCCGGGAGAACTCGCTCATGGTGAAGGTGGTCACCTGCTGGGCCATGCCGGTCTCCTCCATGGCGTTGTTGAAGGCCAGCATCGAGGCGCTCAGGTCGCCCAGCAGCGCATTGTGCGTGTTCAACTCATAGCCGTGGGTGTCAAAGCTGCCCAGCCCGGCGAAGAAGATCTGCCGCCGGGCGCCGAGCACGCCGCGCACCTGGATAAGCTGCGCGATCTGCTTTAACTGCGGCCCGAGCTGCGTATTCGGAAACTGCGTTTGCAGGGTGGAAGCCTGGCGGGCCGCGCTGGCCACGGTCGTGGACCACTGGTACATCTGCGCCGTGAGGTTGTCGTCGGCCTGAATCAGCGAGACGCCGTTATCCATGGTCAGCAGTTGCTGCGAAGCATTGAGGCGTGCGTCGCAGAAGGCGCCCTCGGCACAGCTGGTCCCCTGCAGGTAGCCCGGCGTCAAGACCATCAGCGTGCTCTGGTTGCCACTGCCAAAGACCGGGCTGCCGGACATGGAGATGTTCATTGGCACACTGGAGCCGCCGTAGCTGCCACCCAGCACGTCGGAGATGCGGCCGCCCCAGCCGGTCTGGTTCAGTGAGTTCTGGTCCGCGTTCTGCCAAACCGTCTGCTGGTCCATGTGTGAGAACAGGTTGCCCGGCGTGGGCACCACGCCCTGCTGGAACTGCGCGCGCGTGATGGGCTGCACCAGCGTGCCCACGTTGGCCACGACGGCCGCCTTGCCGCTGTTGAAGAGCTGCTGCAGCCCAGGCATTGCGTTGTTCAGGCCGAGCGGCTGGTTGTTGAGAGGCAGCAGGCTGCCCTGTGGCAGCGCCAGCGCCTGCCGCGCCGCAGCGTACTTCTGGTACTGGGGGCCGGCCGCCGGCACGATCATGTTGTTGGCATCATTGCCGCCGAACAGGAAGATGCAGACGAGCGCCTTGTAGTCGCTCGCGCCGCCGGTCTGCGCCAGAGCGTTCAACGCGCTGAAGGGGCCGAACCCGGCCAGATGCCCGGCTGCCGCCAGGCCTGCACAACGGAGAAAGGTGCGTCTTTGCATGTGAATAGAACTCCTCGTGAACCTCTGAAAGTGATGACCCAATCTCTTGTTCGGAGCGGCACGGAGCCTCTCCGAACCATGACTCGCCTGACGAGACCGCGCTAGTGGATCACGCGGAACTGCGGTGAGGTGATGACCAGGTAGGCCGCAATGCGCGTCTTCTGGTAGATATCCGTCACCCCGTTCATTGCGTTCAGGATGCTGGTGCGCATGTCCTGCGGCATCTGGCCGTGCATCAGCACCAGGTTGAGCTGGTCCAGCAGCGCGTCGTTGCTGGCCAGCGCGGCCTGTCCCCACATGCTGCCGGGCGTCAGGTCGATGTACATGTTGCCCATCCAGCCCCAGACAATCTGATCCGCGAAGTTATACTTGCTGGGAATCAGGTTCGTCGTCTCGAGCGCAAATTCAGGGCCGGCGAGGTTTGTGCCAGGCGCCTGGTTGGACGGCGGAAAGAAGTTGAAGACGCTCGGCGCGCGCATGGGCAGCTGGTTCATCCAGCCGGCGCGGCCCGACATCTCCTGGAACTCCATCAGTCCGGTCTGGAAGGGAACAAAGCCAAGCCCACGCAGAGCGGCAGTCTGCCACAGGATGGGCTCCCGCAGCTTGCCTGCCGTGGAGGGCACATTCCCTGAGTCGCCGGCGCGCGCCTCAGGATCGCTGAGGATCGCAGCGACGACTGCCTTCAGATCACCGCGCACCCCCTGCCCGTTGTTGATGAAGACCGCCGCCACTCGCTCCACGTACTCGGGGCTTGGATTGCTGACGACCAGGTGCTGTATCAACTGGCGGCAGACAAACGGCGGCAGGTTCGGGTGGTTGAAGATGTTCTGGAGCGCGCCGTTGAGATCGGCCGTCGCCGACTGGCCGCCGGGCAGCACGGTTCCATTCAGCAACGCCTTCGGGTTGCTGTCGTGAAAGTAATTCACCGGCACCATCGGCGCGGTGTAATAGGGCCACGCCCAGAAGTTGCCACTCGGACTCCAGTAGGTCCAGCCGGTATAGGCGCGGGCGAAGGCTTGCACCTGGTCCTGGGTATAGGTCGGGATGGGCTTGCCATTGCCGTCCATCTGCAGCGTTCCATCCTGGTTGAGCAGGTTGGGCCCAAGGGTAAAGAGCTGCATCATCTCGCGGGCGAAGTTCTCGTTTGGAATCTGCCCGTTCATGCTCCTCGAGTTGTTCACCATGTTCAGGTAAACACCCATGGCCGGGGAGAGCGTGACGTCCCGCATCAGGTTGTAGAAATTGCCGAAGGCGTCGTTGGTCAGCAGGTCGACATAATACGGAATGGTGTGAGAATCGAGTTCCGCGTAGCTGACGACAAAGATGTTGCTCAGCGCAAAGGCGACGCGCTGGCGCAACTGATCCTGGCCGGTCAGCACGTTTCTCCACCAGATCAGGTCGTTGCCGTCCTCGGTCTGGTTCAGCGCCGCGGTGAGCTGCGACTCTGAGGGAATCATCAGTGAGGGCTGCACATTGAACTGCTCGTTCAGCCAGTTGCTTAAGCCCACCTGCTGCACATGCTGGATGTCGCCGAGCGTGGGCCCGAAGGTTCCCTGCTCGAGCAGCCGGCCTGCAGCCGATGCCGTGAGCGCGCCCGGTCCTGGCAGCGTCACATTCACCTGGTTGGACCCGCCGCCGCCGGGGTAGGGGTTGATCACGCCTACGGAAAGCGCCTGGCTGGGCGAGCCCTGGATGGTGGCGCGCAGGTGCGTGTTTGCGATGAGCCGGGAAGGCTGAGCCTGGCCGTTGACGGTGATTGCGCTGGCCCGGACGAAGTTGGCGCCCGCCACGTCTACCGTGTAGCTCTGCCCGCCGCTGAAGCCCGCCATCACCGTGCTGACCTGCGGCACCGGGTTGGTGAGCGTCGCGTATACGTAACCGTGATACTGCCAGTTGTTGTAAGGCGAGGCGGCCAGCACCTGCACCACAGGATTGGACGGCACCGACAGCGGCGCGCGATAGAGGCCCTTGTTGTCCACGAAACCAAGCTGGGCATTGCCCCACACCACCCCGTTCACACTCCACACGAGGCCCTGGTTGGGTATTCCTTGTACATTTGCGTTGAACTGGACCGTTGTGGAGGCCCCGACCGTGCCGGGTCCTGAAACGGTGATGGATTGCGCCTGCGCCTGCAGCGACCACCCCAGGGCCGCTACTACCATGAAACTGAAACACCGGAGAAAACTCTTCATTCGTACACACCAGAAAACGTTCAGTAATGCTCAGGGCCGGCCCTGGGTGCATCGGAGGACAGCAGCGCGAGTAGACACAGCTCTCCCGTGGCGCGCGCAGAGACAAATGCGGGCGCCGGAAGGCACCGTGCCTCTACGCGTGCATGCAGACAGACACACGCAGGGCTTGGATTAGGAACACCGCGCGCCATTCGGCGGCGGAGCCCCAGGGCTTTGATTTATCTCTCTCAAATTGCTTCGAGATCAGTTCGCATCCAGCTGCGCAGACTTCGTTCTTCATGCGCAGCGTTGGTGGTAACTGGTCCCGAAGGGACCGTCCGGCACTCTAGTTGCGAGCGACCAGGACGCAGGAGGCGCGGGTGTTTGGAACGACCCGGATGTGACCTGCAGACAAACGCGTTCGACCTGTTCCAGGGCGAAAACTACAAAGTTTTGTGGTGCGGGTTGGTTGATTCAACAATGACTCACCTTGCACATTTGCGCAAGGTGAAAGTACTCTTTCACATTCAATTTCCTTGCAGCTTACATTACCGTGGTGACGTAAGCGAGTGGAACTTTTCAACAGGCAAAGACTGCAGCTAGGGTGCCGCGCTGCCCTGCGCCTCAAGCCAGAGCCTATAGAGGCTCCAGGCGGCGAGCGTGCAGCAGTCCTTAATTTCACTGCGGCGCAGCATCTGTTCGAAGTTGCCGACGCTGACCTTGTGCAGGACCAGGTCGTGCTCCTCGGCATCAAAGTCTGTTCCCACCTCGCTGAGGCCGCGCGCAAGAAAGGCGTGCTGCTTCTGGTTACAGAATCCGTAAGCCACCCACATCGGCCCCAGGTAGACCATGCTCTCGGCGGTCAGCCCCGTCTCTTCCCGCAGTTCGCCGCGCGCCAGCTCTTCAGGGTTCACACCGGCACACTCCCAGCCTCCCTGCGGGAACTCAAGGCAGCGCTCCTGGATGGTGTAGCGGAACTGCTCGACGAGGTAGAGCTGATCGCCTGCAAGCGGGATGATGACGGCACAGTCATGCTTCTCGACCACGCCATAGATGCCCTCGGCGCCATTCGATCGTTCGATGTCGTCCTCGCGGACGCGCATCCAGTGATTACGGTATACCTCCCGGCTGTTAAGTGTGCGAATGCTCATTGTCTTGCTACCATTCTGCCACGGCGCTTATGCGAGAGCGTCAATGGAGCTGGCAAGGTCGAAGTCGCGATTCGTAAGCCCGCCTGCATCGTGCGAGGTGAGCGCCAAGCGCACGCGGTTATAGCGGATGTCGATGTCAGGATGGTGGCCGGCGGACTCTGCCTTGTTCGCAACGCGGTTTACAAACTGCATGGCGGCGGCAAAGTCAGAGAATGAGAACTCCCGGACGATCTCGCCTCTGACCAGCCGCCAGTCTTTCACGGCCTCGAGACTGTGTTTTACCTCGGCTTCAGACAGCAGCGGCATCTTGCACCTCAGTTGATTTGATCGAGCTTATCTTGACTCGAAACTTAGCCCGGCAACATGAACGAAGAAGGGTGAGAACCGTGCCTGCTGCCGGATTTCCTGACGCAGTTCCTCCCAAAGCTGGCTCGGCATGGTCTGGTACACCTCCACCACGTAGGGGTCGAATTGCGAGCCTGCACAGCGGGCAATCTCGGCCCGCGCAGCCTCGAAGCTATCCGCCCGGCGGTAAGGGCGGTCCGAGGTAATGGCGTCGAGCGTGTCAGCGACGGCGAAGATGCGCGCGCCGAGGGGAATCTGCTCGCCACTCAGTCCACGCGGATAGCCCGTTCCGTCGAAGTGCTCCTGGTGACTGTAGACAATCTCCCCGGCGTCGCGCAGGAACGGGATCTTGCGCAGCATGTGGTAACCGCGCGCGCAGTGCTCACGCATGATGTCCTGCTCCTCCGCGTTAAGGCGCCCGGGCTTAAGCAGGATGGCATCCGGGATCGCCATCTTGCCGATGTCATGCAGAAACGCGCCACGGGCGACCGTGCGTATCGCGGCCGGGTCCAGGTTCATGGCGCGCGCCAGCGCGATCGTATAGGCCGTTACGCGCTTGGAATGGCCCTCGGTCTCGGCGTCCTTCAGGTCCAGCGCGTCGCCCAGCGCCTCGAGCGTAATGTCATAGGAGCGCTCCAGGTCCGCCATGGCCTGCTTGAGCATGTCCGTGCGCGCGGAGACAAGCTGCTCCAGATTGTGCCGGTAGACCATGTTCTGCTGTACCAGCTTGCGGTAGACAAGGGCCCGCCGCACGGTGGTCAGTAGCTGCTCCTGATCGAACGGCTTCAGCAGGTAGTCGTAAGCTCCCTGGCGCATGGCAGAGATCGCCACGCTGACATCGTGCACCGCAGTCACGACCACCATCGGCGTATCCGGCTCAAGCTCACGCAGTCTCTCAAGCAGTCCGGTGCCATTCATGCCATCCAGCATGATGTCGGAGAGGACAAGATCGAAAGGCCCGCTCTGCTCGATCAGGCGCAGCGCCTCCTCGCCCCCGCTGGCCGTCAGCGGCTGGTAGCCCGCCTTTTCCAGCATCGCTGAGATGATGGCGCGGACATACGGCTCATCGTCCACAACGAGAATGCGATCCGACATGACCCTCCAGCAGTAGCATCGAGTAGAACAAATGCCCCCGGTTTCGGGAACAGCCTGGTTTCCTCGGTTTTCAGTTTATGGAGAACAGGTGCACACAGCTTAACCCAACTCTCGGGCGGTTGTCCGGCACTGGTGCCGTCCGGCTAACACGTAACGCAAGCGTCGGGACTCCCGGACCGAATGAGCCTTGCCCAGCAGCCCGCCTGTCCTGTCGCTTCGATTATCCTGAAGCATGGCCCGGGCATCCCAATTCCGACCAAACCCGCTATGACCCGACGTGATTCGCCACACGGACGACGGCACCTCAACGAGCTCGACGGTATTCGCGGCATCGCTGTACTGCTGGTGATGACCTTTCACCTGGGCATGCGGCAGTTCGCCGGAAAGAATCCGATCGATTTCTTTATCGGCTCCGGATGGACAGGAGTTGACCTCTTCTTCGTCCTCTCAGGATTCCTGATCACCTCCATCCTGCTCGACACCCGCCGCCAGCAGCACTACTTCCGCAATTTCTACGTGAGGCGGGCCCTGCGCATCCTGCCTCTCTACTACTTCGCCGTAGCCGGGTTCCTGCTGGTTGTGCTGCCGCTGGCGCATCGTGTCCACCTGCTGCATCTGGTCCGCCCGGAATACACGGCGTTCTACTGGCTGCACCTCTCAAACCTGTCCTCCGCCTTCGGCTTCATGGCAACCTCGCCCATTGGGCACTTCTGGTCTCTCTCGGTAGAGGAGCAGTTTTACTTCGTCTGGCCCCTGCTGGTCTTTGCGCTCGATTCCCTGCCGCTGCTGGCCGCCTGCCTGCTGCTGGCGCTCGCCTCTCCAGTACTGCGCATGCTGCCCGCGATGCAGGCCATGCAGGCAAGCTACCCCGAGTTTCTCTACCGGCTTACGCCCTTTCGGCTGGAGTCGCTCTGCTATGGCGCCGTGCTGGCTATCCTGGCCATGTATGCCCTGCGCGCTGAACCGGCGCGCCGCTTGCTGCAGCTGGTGCCCGGGGTGGCTACGGCCACAGGCGCGATTCTGTTCGGGGTGGCCAGCTACGTGGCAGGAGGGCCGGAATATCAAACCCCTTCGATGTCAGGCTACGGCTACACCGGCAGCGCGCTGTTCTACATGGGGCTGGTGGGCTGGGCAGTGACCCACACAGGCTCAGAGCAGCTACCGGCACGCATGTTGCGCAGCCGCTTTCTTCGATTCTTCGGCAAGTACAGCTACGCGATGTACGTCTTTCACGTGCCGGTCTCGGACTGCGTCAAGCCGGCAGTGGCCTACCTGATAAAAAATCAATGGGCCGTGGCC
>CAYQYM010000026.1:0-13124 GCA_964421715.1 uncultured Acidipila sp. | reverse complement strand
TCGCGCCAGCCTCCACCCTGCCCGACCCCAGGGTCACCGTTCAGCAGTTCAGCGTCGGCAGCCCAAGACCGTTCGCCGGATACACGAACAGCGATTTCGCCTACCTCGGTGTTGGCGCATCGCAGGAACTGCCCTTCCCCGGCAAGCTGAGGCTACGCGGGCAAGCCGCAGCGCGGCAGGCCGATGCTGCAGCGGCACAGGTGGGCGTGACGCAGGCAAACGTGCTGGACGCGGTTAAAGCTGACTACATCCGCCTGGCTTACCTCCAGCAGGCCCTCGCAGTGTTAGAGCAGAGCAAGGCAGCGCTCCAGGAACTCGTCCAGAACGCAACGCTTCAGTACGAGGTTGGCCATGGCATGCAGCAGGATGTACTTCAGGCCGAGGTCGAGCGCACGAAGCTTGTTCGCGAAATTGCGATGCAACACGAGCAGATGGCGCAGACTGAAGCTCATCTGAAAAGCCTGCTCAATCGCGATCAGGATTCCGCAGACATCGTGGCGGAGCCGCTTCAGCAGACCACGGTCGCGCTGGACATCACCGAACTGCTGCGCGCTGTGCGGAGCCGGAATCCTGAACTGCAGGCGGATGCCGCCAATGTCCGGCAGCAGGACGCGAAGCTCGCCTCTGCGAAGCGGGAGGGCAAGCCGGATTTTGATCTCAGCTACATGTACCAGAACACGGATCGGAAGTATCGCGACTACTACATGTGGACCGTGGCTGTGCGCCTGCCGCGCAAGAAGCGTGTGAATGCTGAGATTGAAGAGGCGAGGGAAAACCTCGCCAGGTCCAGGAACGATCTCGACGCCCAACTTCAGCAGCAGCTTGCGGAAGCAAAACAACAGTACGTCCGCGCGATGAGCGACAGAGAGGTTCTGACCGACGAGCGCGATGGCCTGATTCCGCAGACCGAAGCAGCCAACCGGGCTACGATGAGCGCATACGGAGCCAACCGTGAACAGTTCGTCCGGGTGGTTTCTTCCTTCCTTTCACTCCTGAACCTTCGCCTTGAGGCACTCGGAACTCTTCAGGACCACGAGGCCGCGCTAGCGCGCCTGGAAACTCTGACGGGAGAAACCCTGCGATGAATAAGTATATTGTCCGGACTTCGCTCGTGTGGCTGGCGCTGATCGCGATTGTGCTCTCTGCCTTATATCTTCGTAGCCGGCAGCCGGCACGGAAAGCAAACGGAAACGCAGAAACCCTTGCGGCGTCTCCAGCCAGTGTGGCACCCGCCCAGGCAGAATCGACCGCCCCGGCCCCTGCCGCTGTGAAACCAGGCGAGATCGCACTTGCGCCGATACAACTCACATCGGGCCAGATGCAGGCAATCGGCGTGCGCGTAGGCACCGCTGAATACAGGGACGTCGCGAGCGATCTGCGCGCGACAGGCATTGTTGCCATCGACGAGCGGCTGCTTTCCTACGTGCAGGTGCGCTTCTCCGGGTACATCCGCAGGGTGTTTGCCGATGCAACGTACGACTATTTAAAGAAGGGGCAGCCGCTCTTCACGATCTACAGCCCCGATCTGCTCGCCACCCAGCAGGAGTATCTGCTTGCCCGGCAGAACGAGAAGCAACTCAGCCACAGCCCGGTGGAAGGTGTTTCAGCAGGAGCAGGCTCGCTTGCGAACGCAGCCGAACAGCGCCTTAAACAATGGGAGCTTCCCACCGCCGAACTTGCACGGCTGCAACAGAGCGGTAAGGTGGAGCCGGACGTGACGATCACTTCGCGAGTCTCCGGCTACATCACCGAGCGCAGTGCCGTCCCCGAGATGTATGTCGATCCATCCACCCGGCTCTACACCGTAGCGGATCTCTCGCGTGTGTGGGTAAACGCGCAGATCTTCCAGAACAACGCAGGCCAGTTCAAGCCGGGCGATCCGGCTTCGATTACAGTGGATGCATACCCCGGACATACATTCCGCGGCCGGGTTGAACAGGTCCTCCCACAGGTGGATGTGACGACGCGCACAGTTCAGGTAAGGCTTTCGATCGCCAATCCAGGACTCAGGCTGAAACCGGGCATGTTCGTGAATGTCGCGCTTAAATCCGGCATCGGCCGGCAGCTCACGGTGCCCGCCTCGGCCATATTTCAGACCGGCACGCAACAGATCGTATTTCTCGATCAGGGCAGCGGCACATTCGTCCCGCAGGCGGTCACGGTTGGCCCGCAAGTGGGCGACCAGGTGGTGATCCTGAGCGGCCTTCGTGCGCATCAGGCGATCGTCACATCCGCCAATTTCCTGCTCGATTCCGAAAGCCAGCTGCAGGCCGCTGCCGGAGTCCCCGCTACGGCTGCTTCGCCACAAGATCAACCTGCGAACCAGGCAAACGCAATCGCCAAGATAGACTTCACCACCGAACCAGCTCCGCCGCGCAAGGGGTCCAATCTTTTCCGGGTCAAGCTCACCAACTCCAGCGGAGCGCCGCTGGAAGGTGCCGCAGTGACTGTGACCTTCTACATGCCCGCCATGCCGGCCATGGGCATGTCTGCGATGAAGACGTCCATCACGCTCGCGGCGAAGGACCGAGGCGTTTACGAAGGACGTGGCGACCTCGGTTCGGGTGGAAGCTGGCAGGTCACCATCACGGCCCAACAGAACGGACACGTGGTGGCGACAAAGCAGATGCGCGTGGACACAGAAGGGAGCATGTAACATGCTGGCACGCCTCATTGAGCTTTGCGCGCGCAATCGCTTCCTGGTCTTCACGATAGTAGGACTGCTTACGGTCGCCGGCATCTGGTCGCTTCGCCACGTGCCCCTGGATGCGCTGCCCGACATTTCAGACGTTCAGGTCATCGTACACACACCATGGGCGGGTGAACCGCCGGATGTGATTGAAGACCAGGTCACGTATCCCATCGTGACCAGCATGCTTGCTGCGCCGCACGTCAAGGCAGTGCGCGCGCAAACAATGTTCGGTGATTCCTATGTCTACGTGGTGTTCCAGGACGGAACCGATCTCTACTGGGCGAGATCACGTGTACTCGAATATCTGCAGGAGATCGGTGGCCGGCTCCCTGCCGAAGTCCACCCGTCAATCGGACCGGACGCGACCGGAGCAGGATGGGTCTTCGAATACGCCATCCTCGACAAGAGCGGGACGCACAGCCTGGCAGATCTGCGCTCGTTGCAGGACTGGCATCTCCGCTACTCGCTTGAAACCGTTCCGGGCGTTGCCGACGTGGCGAGCATTGGCGGCTTCGTGCGCCAATATCAGGTACGCCTCGACCCGAACAAACTGCTGGCCTACAACATTCCGCTCTCCACGGTAATCGATCGTGTGAAGGCCAGCACGAACGAGGTTGGCGGCCGCGTGCTCGACCTTTCGGGCGCGCAGTACATGATCCGCGGGCTTGGATATCTGCGCTCACTCGACGATCTGGCCACCGTTGCCGTCGGCACAAAAAATGGCACCCCCGTGCTGCTGCGCGACCTCGGCGCAGTCAGCTTCGGCCCCGACATTCGCGAAGGCGCAGCCGACTGGGGTGGCGAAGGTGAGACAGTGGGCGGCATCATTGTCATGCGCCAGGGTATGAATGCGCTGGACGTGATCCGGGGAGTAAAGCAGAAGCTGCGCGAGGTTGCGGCCACTCTTCCGGCGGGCGTGCAGATCATGAGTGCCTACGACCGTTCCGGCCTGATCCTGGATTCGATTGGCACGCTGCAGCGCGATCTGCTGGAGGAGGCTGTGATCGTCAGCCTCGTAATCATTGTGTTCCTGTTCCACTTCCGCTCTGCATTCATTCCCATCATCGCTTTACCGATTGCGGTTCTGATCTCTTTTATTCCGATTTATCTGCTGGGCATCAGCTCGAACATCATGTCGCTGGGCGGCCTTGCGCTTGCCATAGGCGTACTGGTCGATGCTTCGATCGTGATGGTTGAGAATGGCTATCGCCATCTCGCTGAGCGCCAGGCGGAGAGCGACGCGCCACTGTCCAACGTCGAGCGGAAGAATATTCTCATCGGCTCGGCCAAGCAGGTCGGGCCAGCGCTGTTCTTTTCCCTGCTCATCATCGTTGTCTCGTTCCTGCCCGTGTTTCTGCTGGAAGCACAGGAGGGGCGGATGTTCCGGCCGCTGGCGTGGACCAAGACGCTCGCCGTCGCATCATCCTCTCTGCTGGCGGTCACTCTGGTTCCCGTTCTCATGGTGCTGCTCATCCGCGGGCGGCTGAGACCTGAGGCTGCCAACCCGATCTCGCGCATCACGCAGGCCCTTTATCTTCCTCTCCTGCACTTCTGCCTCCGGCATCGCATACTCACGATTGTGCTCAATGTCCTGTTCCTGCTGGTCACGTTGCCGGCCGCGACCCGCCTTGGCAGCCAGTTCATGCCGCCGCTCTTTGAGGGGTCCGCGCTTTACATGCCGACTGCTCTTCCCGGCATCGGCATCGAGCAGGCTCGAACGATGCTGCGCAAGCAGGACGCGATCATCCGCGCGTTTCCCGAGGTGGCGAGCACCTTCGGAACCATCGGCCGCTCCGACAGCGCGACCGACAACGCTCCCCTGGATATGTATGACACAACCATCATGCTGAAGCCGCGCAACACGTGGCCCACAGGCATGACCTACAACAAGCTTGTCCAGGAGATGAATGCGAAGCTGCAGTTCCCGGGGCTTTCAAATACGTGGACGAGTCCCGTTGAGAACCGCCTCAACATGGAGCTCACGGGAATCAAGACGCCTCTCGGCCTCAAGGTTCAAGGGCCTACAGTCGAGGGCATCGAGCAGCTCGCCGCGCACATCCAGAACGTGCTTGCCGCAATGCCGCAAGCAGGCTCAGTATTTGCAGAACGCATCTCACAGGGCTTTTATATCAATGTGCAGGTCAACCGTGAAGAGGCGGCGCGGTACGGGCTGAGCGTAGCCGACGTGCAGACTGCAGTCTCCTCTGGAATTGGCGGGAAGAATATCGCAGAGAATATAGAAGGACGCGAACGCTACCCCATCAGCGTTCGTTATTCGCCTGATTTCCGTGACAGCGCTGAGGCGATGCGGCAGGTGCTGATCGCCACGCCTGCCGGCGCCCAGATACCTCTTGGACAAGTTGCGACAGTCGCGTTCTCGCGCGGACCAGCCATGATCCGCGACGAAGATGGCCAGCTTACGGGTTACATCTACATCGACCTGAAGAATGCCGATTACGGCGGATTCGTGCAGGAGGCAAGCAAAAGATTGCAGGACCAGGTCTCTGTCGCTGGCGGGTACACCTACAAGTGGTCGGGGGAATACGAGTTCCAGTTGCGCGCCAGAAAACGCCTGCAACTCATTTTGCCCATCGTGTTCTTCGTCATCTTCCTGCTGCTCTACTTGGTCTTTCACTCGGCTGCGGAAGCAGTGGTTCTGATTGTGCCTACCGTTTACGCCCTTACCGGCGGACTCCTGCTGCAGTGGCTGCTGCATTACAACTTCAGTGTTGCGGTGTGGGTCGGCTACATCGCGCTGTTCGGGATTGCGGTAGAAACCGGCGTGGTCATGGTTGTCTATCTGCACGAGGCCCTTACCCGGCGTTTGGCCGAGGGTGCAATTCACTCAGAGCAGGACCTGATGAACGCCGTCATTGAGGGCGCAGTCCAGCGCCTGCGCCCCAAACTCATGACGGTTTGCGCCGTGCTGGCCAGCCTGGCGCCGATCCTCTGGGAGACTGGCGTGGGCTCTGATGTGATGAAGCCCATTGCCGCTCCTATCGTCGGTGGTATGGTTACCTCCACCATCCACGTGCTCCTGCTGGTTCCTGTCTTCTTCCTGATGATGAAAAGCCGATCGTTCCGCCGTGGCACGCTTGTGACATCCCAGCCGCCCTCAGGCGCACAAGAAGCTCCGCAACAAGAACGCTCTTAGCTGCTGCTCCGGCCCACTGCTGCGTGTTTGCATCCACAGGACTCGCGCAGGATGAACTCCGTCGGAAGAACGATCTTTCGTGGACCGGACGGACCACCCAGTCCCAGGATGCGGGAGAAGAGCTGCTCGGCAGCGACCGTTCCCAGCTCGTGTGCCGGCTGGCGAACCACGCTGAGCGGCGGTGTCAGTACCTCTGCCAGGTCGAAGTCGTCAAAAGAGATGAGGGCGCAGCCCTCACCCAGGCGAACGCCAAGCACAGGCAGATGGTGCAGGACCTGCGCAGTCATAACCCAGTTCAGGGTCAGCAGCGCAAACGGGCCAGTCGCCATCCACGGCCCGAGCGCTTCGCGCAGACGTTCCGGCGTCAGGGCGGATTCGTGCTCCACCAGCAGTGTCTCCGGCACGCGTCCGGCAAGCCTCATTGCCTTCAGGTATCCGGCCACACGTTGTGCACAGGTGTACAGGTAAGGCCGTGCACCGATGGCGAGAATGCGTGTAAAGCCATGGTCCAGCAGGTGCGCGGCCGCCTGCTGCGCGCCCTTTTGATTGGTAACCAGGATGGAGTCGATGGACTTGTCGCGCGCGGGCTGATCCAGGCACACCACGGGAAGGTCCTGCGGAATGACGGACCGCAGCTCCCGCTGCAGGTGATCGGCCGGCACAACAACCAGGCCATCCACCTGGCGGCGGACCAGCGAGCGAAGCTCAACGCCCTCGGTCACAGGATCACCATCGGACGCGGCCAGAATGACAACATGCCCGTGCTGTTTTGCCACCATTTGCACGGCTTTGACCACAGAGGCGGTAAACGGGTCCGCGAGATTGGGCACAATCATGCCGACGGCTGCCGACTTTCGCGCCTTCAGCCCTCTTGCCAGCTCATTGGGCTCATAGGCGAGCTCCTGCATCACGCCCCGCACGTGCGCCGCTGTCTCTTTGTTGATGGCGGCGTCGTTGTTCAGCGCTCGTGAGGCGGTCTTCAGGCTCACGCCGGCCCGCCGGGCAACATCGGCAAGGGTTGGCTTTCTGGACCGGGGAATTCCCATGCGGGCGCGGACTCAGCGGCTCTCTGCCGTGCACGCATCGCTGAATGCGCGGCCGCGCGTCTCCGGCAGGAAGAACAGGAGAAAGGGAATTTGCAAAAGGGTCATGCCACTGAAGATAGCAAACGGAAGCACCGGGTGGGCGGCAAAGAGGGATGGGAAGGCAAAGGTGATCGCGATGGTCCAGAACCAGAGCACGCCGGCCGCGGCACTGAGCCCCTGCGCACGCACCGCTGCCGGTAGCAGCTCCGGAACGACAACCCAGAATGCCGCTCCCTGCGACAGCGAAAACGCGGCGTCGAACAGGAGGAGCCCGGCCGCGGTGCCGAGGCGGTTTCCATTCGCGGTCTGCTGCAGCCACGTGAGCGCACAAAGGCTGCCGGACATGCCGACCGCTCCCCAGAGCAGCAGGCGGCGGCGGCCGACGCGGTCGACGATCCCCACGCCAAGCGCGGTGATTACCAGGCTGAAGATGCTCAGCACCAGCAGAACCTCATCCGCCGCCATTCCTGCGCCGCGCTGCTCCCCAAGCAGAATGCCGCGGTAGAAGACGAGCGCATTGACTCCACAAAGCTGGTTGAAGGTGGCCAGCAGCAGCACTCGCCAGACATAAGGCCGATAGCACGTATCGAGGAGTGTCTTCCATCCCGCCCGATCCGTGGGAAACGTGACACCCTGCTCGGAGCCAAGCCCGAGCAGCCCTGCCATCGCTGCGACGGCACCGGCAAAGAGGAACTGCCGCCGCCAATGCACCGCGCCCATTGCAAGGTGAACCAGGTAAGCCAGCGCGACCCCCAAGCTAAGGCTGATCTGAAAAAGGCCGGCCACTCGCCCGCGCAGGCGCGTGGGAGCAGACTCCGCCAGAAGCAACGGGCAAAGCGCGGTAAGCATGCCGATGGCGCCGCCAGAACAGACACGTAAAAAGAACAGCCCACGAGTGCTCGCGACGAAGATCATGGAGACCTCCGCGGCGAGGAGCACCCAGCACGCGAGAGCAATCGAGCGCACACGTCCGCAGCGCGCAGCAAGCGAAGCAGCGGAGACGGACCCCAGGAGCGTCGCCAGCAGCGTGCCCGCCACAAGCAAACCGGTTTCATAGTCTCCCAGCGGAAAGGCAGCCCGTATCGCCGGCAGTGTCGCTGCGATGGATGCCGTGTCGCAGCCGGCGATCAGACCGCCTGCCCCGCCAAGGAGCACGAGACCCCGGTAGACGGAAGCATCGGTTTGGGTTGCGTTCAGTGGCGCACAGCACTCTCACCTGCAGGCAGTCTAATGCTAAGCTGCCGCCGCCGTGTGTTCGAGATGGCCTGTTCTCATAGGCGCTGCGGCAACCTTGAGCACGTCAGAGCATACGCTCACGCAGGAGCGCTGGCTTGTTCTGTGCCAGGTACACAATAAGCTCTCCAAAGAGGGTGTTGGCCCAGGCAAACCAGGAGCGGGTGAAGCTGGCCGCGTTGTCCTGGTGAAACGACTCATGCATAAAGCCCGTTGCGCGCGCGGCGCGGCATAGGCCGCGGAGACATTCAATGATCTCGCGATCGCTGGTGCTGGTAAGCGCCTGCATCGTGAGTGCGATTGGCCAGATGCGCTTCAGCCCCGTGTGCGGGCTGCCGATGCCCTGCGCCACCGTTCCGGAAAAATAGTATGGGTTCTCCCGGCTTAGGGCAAAGGCGCGCGTTCGAGAGTAGAGAGGCTCCGTCGCGGACGCTGCTCCCAGGTAGGGCAGGCAGACCAGTCCGGGCGAGTTGGCGTCGTCCATCAACAGGTAATTCCCGTAGCCATCTACCTCGTAGGCCCAGATCTCTCCGTGCACGGGATGCTGCGCGCGGCCGTGCTGCTGCAGCGCCGAACGCACGACACTCGCCAGCCCCGCGCTCCGGGATGCCAGGCTGTCGTCATGCACCGCGTTCGCAATCTCAGCCATGTGATCAAGGCAGACGGCGGCAAACAAATTTGCCGGCACAAACTGCGGGAAGATGCATGCATCGTCGCTGGGCCGGAACATGGAATAGATCAGCCCATTCGGACGCGCCGGGTTGCCGAATCCGGAGAGCATCAGCGTATCGGTCGGGATGCGGGTCTGCCGCTGGAAGTGATACGGTCCGGGGCCGTCCAGCCGCTGCTGCTCGCGGAACGTCTCAAGCACGCGGTTTGCGGCAGCGCGCCAGCCGGCGTCAAAGGGAGCGGTGTCTCCAGTAGCCCGCCAGTAGCCGTATGCCAGGCGCATGGGGTAGCACAAAGAATCGATCTCCCATTTGCGCTCGGCCACGCCCGGCACCAGCATGGTTGCGTCCTTCTGCGCATACTCCAGGGCCGGGTCGTGCGGATCCCGGCGAAAGGCATTGGCATAGGGGTCGATGCATATGCAGCGTGCATGACGGCGCACCACCCCTTCCAGCAGGCGGCGCAGGTCTTCATCTTGCCGCGCGAACTGCAGGTATGGCCACACCTGCGCAGAGGAGTCGCGTAGCCACATGGCATCGATGTCGCCGGTAATGACGTAGGTGTCCGGCTTTCCGTCGGCCTCGCCCACGAAAACCGTAGTATCCAGTGTATTCGGCAGGCAGTTGCTGAAAAGTGTGCGCAGATCGTCCTCTGCGATCTGTGCGGAGATGGACTGTATTGCGTCTTCGACGGCCTTGCTGACAAAGCGGCGCTGCAAAAGGGGCGGCCTGCCTGGCGGCGGCAACTGCGTACCGTTGAAGGACCACAGAGGACGAGCAGCGGCTGCGGCAAACGTGAGAGAAGCGCTTCGCAAGAAGGTACGCCGGGCGAATCTGGTCATCTCTGGGGATCCTCTTCCTTCCGTGCCACGGCTGCTGCCGGAGTTCGGTCTGCCGGGTGCGATGCGGGCAGATTTTCTTCTTGTAGATTCTTGTTGACAACGATGTCAAACACTATCTACTCTTCCCGACAATCCAGGAGTGACAACGTTGTCTAACACATTCCATCGTCACTCGCTCCCCGGGCTGCTCTCCCTCAGACCGCAATCCGGCACGGATTCAATCCAGCATCGCGCGTCCATTCAGGAGGCCACTTGAAGACACCCGCTCGCACCCACCAACCTCGCCGCAACTGCCTGCTCGTACTCTTTGCCATGCTGCTGGCAACCTGCTCCGGCCTGGCACAGGATTTTCGCGGCGTCCTCACCGGCATCGTCACCGACAGCTCCGGCGCCGTCGTTCCGGGCGTTCCCATCACCGCCGTCAAAGCTGACACGGGCCAGGTCTACCGGGCCAAAACCAGCGGCCAGGGCGTCTACTACATGCCTTATGTCCTTCCCGGAACCTACTCGGTGACGGCCGAGGCGCCTGGCTTCCGTAAGACCACGGAGAGCAATGTCCGCGTCCTGACGGCGCAGACCTTCAACCAGAATTTCAAGCTTACGGCCGGTGCCGCCACCGAGTCCGTGGTTGTGAACGCCCAACCGCCTGACATCGAATCGGCCACCGCAAGCAACAACACCGTGTTCACGGAAAAAACAATCGCTGCCGTTCCCATCAATGGCGGAAACGTCTATTCGCTCCTGGGCGTTACGCCGGGCAGCCAGTTCAGCCCCCCGGGGCCCGGCGGACGCAACAGCCCATTTGACAGTTCCAACGGGCAATCCATCGGCGGCGGCATCTTCGGCAACAACCTGTTCACCCTGAACGGCGTGAACATCACCAGCCAGTACTATTACGGGAATCATCAATCCGGGCAGTGGAACGTAGTGCCGAACCAGGAGAGCGTCTCAGAGCTGAACGTGCAGACCACGACCTACGATGCGCGTTACGGCCGGACCAGCGGTGGCATCGTGAATACGGTGACCAAGGGCGGAACGAACGAGTATCATGGCACTCTGCGCTACGCTTACCAGGGCAGCTTCCTCAACGCGAATACCTTTCAGAACAAGCTGCAGACGCCGGTGCAGCCCCTCGGCAAATACGTGCAGAATCAGTACTGGGCGACCTTTGGTGGTCCCATCATCAAGGACCATCTGCAATTCTTCGTGGCGTATGACGGTTTCCGTAATAGCGTGAACCGGACGTATCTGCAGAACGTTGCGCCCGCCTATCTGCGTCCCGGCTACAACGGCAATCCGGGTGTGGACTTCAGCCTGGTGCAGAAGCTGGATCCGCAGGAGTTCCCTAATGGCATCCAGATCTTTCAACCGGGTACGGCTTTTTGCACCGACGGACCGAGCCTGCAGAACTGTGCTGGTAACAGTGTGGGGCAACTGCCGTTCCCCGGAGACGTGATCCCAGGCGACATGATTACAGCGAACGCACTGGCCGTGCTGAAATACCTTCCGCTGCCAAACATTGCCAGCAACATCAATGCAGCCAGGGGTCTGAACTACTTCGCGCGCGTACCGTCCACGTTGAACTACGGCCAGCCCCAGGCCCGGCTGGACTACAGCTTCAACGATCGCACCAAGTTCTACACCTACGTGCTGTACTGGAGCGGAACCGGTTCCGAAAATTTCAACGGCTTGCCCGGCATTGCAGCGCATGGGCAGCCAAACCACCGCAAAGAGAGCTGGCTGGCTACGCAGGACGTCACCCACGTCTTCTCGCCCACACTGCTGATGGACGTAAAGCTCTCGTTTAACCGGCTCTATGACTCCAACCCCGATGGCGCGCAGGGATCGTCGCAGGATCCCTCCCAAATCGGCCTGAACATGCCGTTACCGGGCAGCACCAACCGCAGGCTCTTCCCCGAGTACAACATCGGCGATCAATATGGCGTCGGGTTCCTTTCCAACCGCAGTTCCCCCGACTACCAGATTTTCGGCAACCTGACGAATGCGGACACCACCAACAACTACACCCTTGACGTAGACCTGACGAAGACGGCAGGCAGGCACAACATCGAGTTCGGGGGAGCGATCAGCGAGTTCCAGTATGGAGGTATTCCGAACGGGGGAGGCAATGCGAACGGCGCTTTCAATTTCGATTCGACCTGGACACAGTTCAACCCGAGAAACGGAAATTGCCTGAACGCGCCGGGCACTTGCAATGCCTACGGCAGCGCGAATGCCAACGGCTCATCGCTGGCCAGCTTCTACCTTGGCTATCCCTCCAGCGGCGATGTCCAATGGAACAACTCATTGTTCGACTACTATCCTGTCTACTCTCTTTACACGCAGGACAACTGGCGCATTACTCCGAAACTCAGCCTCAACCTGGGCATTCGTTATGACATTCAGGTGGGGACGAGAGAGAGAAACAACCGCCTGACGCGCGGCTTCTGCACAACCTGCATCAACCCGATCACGAACGATCCGACGTATAAGGCCAACATTAACGACCCTGTCAATCAGGCCGCGTGGCGTGCGGCTGGCATCGATCCGGCCAGCCTCGCCGTCGTGCGGGGCGGCATCCAGTACCAGACCAAGGACCAGCCCAGGGCGTACAACACAGACTATTCCGGCGTGGGCCCGCGGTTCGGGTTTGCTTACGCGCCGAACCCACGCACAGTCATCCGCGGCGGTTACGGCATCATCTTCTCCTATGGCCTGGAAGGCGGCAACAGCTACCAGTCCGTCACGACCAACTACAATTCATCGAACGACGGTGGCAACACGCCGACTGACTTTTACCGGAACGGAGGCCCGTTCCCGAGCGGCCTGGTGACTCCGCCGACCAGTGCCGCAGGCCTGCTGGCCAATGTCGGCATCGGTTCACAGTTCTCCGACTTCCCTACGCGCAAGATTCCGATGGAGCAGGTGTTCTCGATGGGTTTGCAGCAAGAGTTTCCCGGCCGCGTCGTACTGGATGCGCGATACGCTGCAAACTACACGCAGCGCCTGCGAACCTTTCTATGGGTAAACGGGGCCGCAACGCTTGCGCAGCAGAACATGGCGATTGCGAATCCGCAGTACTATGACCAGCGCCTGCCCAATCCCTTCGCCGGAGTGGCGGTTATGTCCGGCGGCGGCCGTTGTGGCGACTCGTCCTCTATTCAGGCTGTGGCGCTCCGTCTGCCTCTTTCACAATACTGCGGCGGCGGTGGCGGCGCCGGCCTGGTAGCTCAGTTCGATGCGCCGCGCGGCCGCAACTGGTACAACGGACTGGAGGTAAAGCTGACCAAACGCGCCAGCCACGGACTGGTGTACAACCTGGCTTACACCTGGTCTAAGACCATGGCGGCTACGGGTTACCAGAACGGCTGGCCCTACCAGGACCCGCACGCGACGTACCAGATCCACGGACCTGGTCGTCCGCACGCATTCCCCGGCACAGGGGCTGAT
>CAYQYM010000025.1:0-13130 GCA_964421715.1 uncultured Acidipila sp. | reverse complement strand
GCATAACTTTTTTCAGCAGGCCTGTCCCCGTCGGACCTGGTGTCCTTCGTACTGCGGCGCAGAGCATGGGACAAGAAAGTGCAATGACGCAAGTGCATGTCCATCCGACCGCAACTTCGTCGCCGCAAGTGCGTCAACAGTACCGGCTAGTTTCGGAGCCGGAGTCTGCAGGATGCCAACGTCCCGACGTCATGTCGCAGTCACGCGATTTGCTGGAATGCCGATCGTTCTCTTGCTTGTCACAATCCAGGCGCTTGCCTCGGTCACTTTGGCGGCCACCAATCCGGCGCAGCTCTCCGCGCATGAACGTGCCGCACATGCAGTTGCTCGCCTCACGTTTGGACCGCGTTCCGGAGAGATTGAACAGGTGGAGCGCATGGGCGTGGATCGCTGGATCGAGCAGCAGCTGCATCCTGGCTGGCTGGACGATGCGGCGCTTGAATCCCGGCTTGCCGAGCTTCCGGCGATGCGGCTCAGCACAGCGGAACTGATTCGCCGCTTCCCGCCTGGTCCCGTGATCCGCCAGATCGCTGCCGGAAAAATGGGCATACCGAGCGATCCACTCGAGCGAGCGATTTACATGAACGAGTTGGAGAAATTTCGCGAGCGACAGAAGGCAAAGGCTGCGGCAGCAGGCGCTGACGGAGCTACCGCGCGGAAGGAGATGGCGAGCGAGTCCATGCCGGCGCCAGCAAGTGACTCCCCGGCCACCCCTCTCCCGAATGCTGTGAATCTGTTGGCGAAGGCACCGGATCAACGCTATGCCGCGGTGCTGGCGATTGAGCCTGGGACCTTGCGGCCCTTCCTGCAACATCTGACGCCGCAACAGCGCCAGCAGCTCGCCGCCGGACTGTCTGCCCAGCAAAAGGAGGTCTTGCTCGTCCTTGCTGCACCGCAGCGGGTAGTCGCAGACGAGCTGATGCAGGAGAAGCTGCTGCGCGAGATCTATAGCAATCGCCAGCTTCAGGAGGTGATGACGGATTTCTGGTTGAATCACTTCAACATCTACATCCGCAAGAACGATCGCGAGGCGTGGTATCTGGCGACCTACGAGCGTGACGTGATCCGTCCCCGCGCCCTGGGCCATTTTGAAGACCTGCTCGAGGCAGTTGCGCACAGCCCGGCAATGCTCACGTACCTGGACAACCAGGAGAGCATCGGGCCACATTCACTGGCCGCCCTGCGTGTGAAGTCCGCCGGCAAAAAGAGTACACCTGGACTGAACGAAAACTACGCGCGGGAGCTGATGGAGCTTCACACGCTGGGTGTGAACGGAGGTTACACGGAGCGCGATGTTACCGAGCTGGCCAAGGTACTGACCGGCTGGGGAGTCGAGCCGCTTGAACACAATGAATGGCGGCCGCAGGTTGGGGCCGGGGCGAATGGCTTCGTCTTCAACGAACGGCGGCACGAACCTGGGGACAAGCGGGTGTTGGGGCATCGCATTCATGAGAACGGAGAGGCAGAGGGAAGAGAAGTGCTGCACATGCTTGCAGAGAGCTCTTCGACGGCGTACTTCCTCTCGGCCAAACTTGCCATTCGCTTTGTCAGCGACACGCCTCCACCAGCTCTCGTGGATCGTATGGCGAAGACGTATCTCAAGACGCACGGTAACATCAGCAAGGTCATCGAGACGATGGTGCACTCGCCGGAATTCTGGTCGCGTGACGTTTACCGCACCAAGCTGAAAACCCCGCAGGAGTTCGTCGTCTCCGCGGTGCGCGCAAGTGGCGCGCAGGTCGACGATGCAGCAGGCCTTGCAACTGCACTGAACCGGCTAGGTATGCCGCTTTACGGCGTGCAGCCACCAAATGGTTATTCGTGGAAGGCGGAACCGTGGCTCGGAGGGGAGGCACTGCTGAACCGGCTAAACTTCGCGCTCGGCCTCACGACTAACGGCATTCCGGGTGTCACGGTCGTGCTGCCGGTAGATTCGAGTATGACGCCGCAACAGATAGAGGAGACGCTGGAACGCATGATGCTCTTCGGCGAAATCTCGCCGAAGACGCATGAGGCGATCCTGAGCCGCATGGCAGACGCTGCGCCGACACCAATCACCAGCAGCGGTGTCAGCCTGAGTAGCCGCGCAGAAGGCAGCGGGCGCGGCGATCTCTTCCTTTCGCCGGTTAAGCCTTCCAGCCCCACGCCTCAAATCATGGCGGCCGCGTTGTTGCTGGGGTCGCCCGAATTCCAGAGACGCTAAGGAGAAGAGCATGCGCATCACACGCCGTGCCTTTGTTCGTGGAGGAACCCTGGCCCTGGTCGGCACCTCTGCCGTGCCCGCCTTCCTGGTCCGCACCGTGATGGCGCAGGCGCGAGCGGCAGCGCCAGGACGGCGGCGACTGGTGGTCGTCTTTCAGCGCGGAGCGGCCGATGGCCTGAACATCGTCATCCCGCATGCAGAGCCTTCTTATTTTGCGATGCGGCCCTCCATCGCAATCCCGCGCGAACAGGTGCTTGATCTGGATGGATTTTTCAGCCTGCATCCAGCGATGGCCAGCCTCAAGCCTCTCTGGGACCAGGGCCACCTGGCGATTGTGCACGCCGCCGGTTCGCCCGACACAACGCGCTCGCACTTTGATGCGCAGGACTACATGGAGTCCGGCACGCCGGGTGTGAAGTCGACCGAGGATGGCTGGCTCAATCGTGCACTGCAGGCGGAGGACCGTGCTGCGCAGCACATCCATAGCCCGTTTCGCGCAATCGCGCTGAGTGCACAGATGCCGCGCACGCTTGAAGGCCGCGTGCCTGCGGTCGCTTTAAACAACCTGCGCGACTTCCGTGTCGGCGCAGGGCGCAACGCTGCCTCTGCAGACGCGAGCTTTGCGGCAATCTACGGCGAGACGGCGGACACGGCGCTGCGTGGTGCAGGCCGGGAGACATTTGAAGCGGAAAAAATGCTGGCGGCAGCACGTCCGGAGCAGTACGTGCCCTCGGGGGGAGCCGTGTATCCCAGGGGCGCGTTTGGTGACAGTATGCGGCAGATAGCACAACTGCTGAAGGCGGATCTCGGCGTAGAAGCGGCATTCGCCGAAATCGGTGGTTGGGACCACCATCAGAATGAGGGCAGCGTGAACGGCCAGCTTGCCGACCGGCTGCGCGAGCTCTCGCTGGCGCTCTCCGCCTTCTGGATCGACCTGGGTGCGCTCGCGGAAGATACGGTCATCGTGACGATGTCCGAGTTTGGACGCACGGCGCGGGAGAACGGCACGCGCGGTACGGACCACGGCCACGCGAACGTCATGTTCGTTCTTGGAGGTCCGGTCCGGGGCGGCCGCGTGTATGGCCGGTGGCCCGGGCTGGCGCCGGAGCAGTTGAACGAGGGCCGGGACCTTGCAGTGACCACGGACTTTCGCCAGGTGCTGGCAGAAGCGGCGTACCGGCAGATAAACGCGTGCGACCTGGAGCTGACCTTTCCCGGAGCGCACCTCCAGCCGGATCGCTTCCTGCGCCTGATCGGTTGAACAGGTCGCGACCAGAGGGCTGGCTCCGTACCTGGTTCGAAATAAAGCTATCCAGACCAGTAAGGGGCACCTCGAAAGATGTAAATCCACGTGGGCTGAGACGTCAGAGGTATGCGATGCAGCCAGCCAAAGTCCCAACTTCCACCTGGCTTAGTTTGCAGGTTTTGGGTCAACTCTAAATTGCGAAATCCAACCTGGACTAACTCAGTTGAAGTGGCGGGAACCATCTTGAGGAGTGTGGCGCTTCCGGGGCGTTGAGAAAGGCGGCCAGTTTCCACCTCTCAGACTGTGCACGAGGCTCCAGGTATCCTGCCCTTATGTACGCGCTCAGAACGCCTGCTGTGCCTGAAACATCGCGATCCGCAGCGTGTCTGCTTCCCGCCACGGCCGCCGTCCCGCCCCTTGCAGCAGGATCACGGAGGCACTTGCGACAAAGGTGCAGTGGCTGATAACCATGGCGGGAGTCCTACCGCGCTGCGTATACTTTGAGTAATCATGCCCCCGGCGAAAACCTTTTATATCGAGACGTTCGGCTGCCAGATGAACGTGCATGACTCGGAGAAGGTCATCGGCACGCTCACACAGCAGGGCTACAGCCAGGTGCAGGACGAGACCGAAGCCGACCTTATCCTCTTCAACACCTGCTCCATCCGCGACAAGGCGGAGCAAAAGGTCTTCCACCGGCTGAACGACTACAAGAAGCTGCACGCCCGGGGCAAGCGATTCGGAGTCCTCGGCTGCGTCGCCCAGCAGGAGGGCGAGCGCATCTTCGAGCGTGCGCCCTACGTTTCGCTCGTCTCCGGCTCGGCCAGCTACCGCAAGCTGCCGGAGATGCTGGTCCGCCTGGAAGCGGGGGACAACCGCATCACCGGCCTCGACGACCGTCAGACCGAGGAGACCTTCGAGACCGAGTTCACCGCCCGCTCCAACCCGCATCGCGGCTACATCACCATCATCGAGGGCTGCGACAAGTTCTGCGCCTACTGCGTCGTGCCGTACACGCGCGGCAAGGAGCGCAGCCGCACCTCTAGCGCCGTGCTGGCCGAGGCGCGCCGCATGGCCGAGAGCGGATTCACCGACATCCAGCTGCTGGGCCAGAACGTCAACAGCTATCGCGACCCCGAAGGTCGCCGGAGCTTTGCCGAGCTGCTGGCCGCCGTAGGCGAGATCCCGGGCGTCCGCCGCGTGCGCTTTACCACCTCCCACCCGCGTGACTTTACCCGCGACATCGTCGAGGCCATCGACGCCGTCCCGGCCCTCTGCGATCATGTTCACCTGCCCGTCCAGAGCGGCTCGACCCGCGTGCTCGGCCTCATGCAGCGGGAGTACACACGCGAGCAGTACCTTGAGCGCATCTCCTGGATCAAGGGCGCCCAGCGCTCCATCAGCATGACGACAGACATCATCGCCGGCTTCCCCGGTGAGACCCCCGCTGACTTCGAGCAGACCATGGACCTGCTCGACGAGGTGCAGTACGACGCCGTCTTCGCCTTCGTCTACTCGCCGCGTCCCAACACCCCGGCCATTCACATGGCCGACTCCATCCCCGATGAGGAGAAGTCAAACCGGCTACAGGTCCTGCTTGAACGCCAGCGTGAGATACAGCGAGCAAATTACGCCCGGCACATGGACCAGGTTTTTGAAGTAATGGTTGAGGGTTACAACGAGGTTCGCGGCCAGGTCATCGGGCGCACCTCGCAGAACAAGACCGTTAACTTCACCACGCGTCAGCCCATTCTGCCCGCCCGCGGCAGCTACCAGCAGGTGCGCGTCACCAGGACCTTTCCAAACAGCCTGGCCGGCGAAGCGGTCGTCTAGGAGGGCTCCCGATGGAAGTCGAAATGAAGATACGCGGCCTCATGGTAGACCCCACCACTAACGCGCCTATCGTCATCCTGAAAGACGTGAACGGCGACACCGTGCTGCCCATCTGGGTCGGGCTCTACGAGGCAAACGCCATCGCGCTTGAGGTAGAGAAGACCTCGCTCGCCCGGCCCATGACGCACGACCTGCTCAAAAACCTGATCGGCGGCCTCAACGCGCGCCTCGAGCGCGTGGTTGTGACCGAACTCAAGAACGACACCTTTTACGCTACCCTCTGGATCGAGCAGGGCGGGGAAACGGTCGTCGTCGATGCCCGCCCCTCAGACGCCCTGGCGCTTGCGCTGCGCGCAGACTGCCCCATCTTTGTCGATGAAGACGTCCTCAGAACCGCCAAGGTCGTTCCCAATCCAACGGACCAGGCCTCCGCGGAAGAACTTCGCCGCTGGCTCGAGAATCTGAACGACGAGGATATGGGCCGCTACAAGATGTAGCTCCGCATCCGCGCCTGCGGACGTGGTTTTCAGAATCATCAGGGGAAGCTATGAGCCTAGCCAGGGTAGGGAAGCAGTTCCTCGCCACCAATGCCAACCAGTTCGTCACGGTGTTGACGCAGCTCATGCTCGCGCCTGTGTTCCTGCACAGCTACGGCGTCGCGATGTACGGGCAGTGGCTCGCCCTCACAGCGGCTATCAGTTATCTCTCCACCTTCAACTATGGCCTCCAGACCTACACCAACATGGAGATGACCATCCGCTACAGCCGCGGCGAGGTGCAGGGCTGCCGCGAGGTCCAGTCCGCCGGTCTGCGCATCCTGCTCGGGGCCTGCGTGCTCTTCCTCACGCTGCTGCTGTCCGTCTTTCTCATCCCGCTCAACCGGCTGCTGCACCTTACCATCAGCGCCTCACAGGCCCACTGGACCCTCTACTTTCTCGGCTGCCAGATCATAGGCGGCATGCTCTTTGGCTTCTTCTCCGGCAATTACATGGTCATCGGCAAGGCCCACCGCGGCACCCACGCGAACAACCTGAACCAGCTCTTCGGCACCGGCATGATCGCGCTGCTCGCACTTTTCCGACTGCCGTTTGCGGTACTCGCCAGCGCCCAGCTTGCGGTCACACTTCTGATCTCGGTCTTGCTGTTCTTTGACTTCCGCCGCCTTGCTCCGGACATCCGGCTTACCCTCCGCTACTGGCAGCCCGGCATGCTCGGCGCCATCCTCAAGCCGAGCGGCCAGTACGGCCTGCTCTACATGGCCAACATCCTCGCCTACCAGGTGCCGGTTCTCCTCATGCAGCGCCTGCTCGGGCCGGCCAGCGTCGTCATGTACACCGTCACGCGCACGGTCTACTCCATGAGCCGCCGCCTGCTCAACGTTGTTACCAATTCGGTGGGTCCTGAGATCACGATCACCTATGGCCAGCAGGCCTGGAAGCGGCTGCACCGGATGTACGAGCTTTCCGAACGCATCGTGCTCATGCTCATCGTGCCGATTACCTTCGGCTCCATGGTTGCGACGCCCCTGCTGCTGCGCCTCTGGCTGCACAAGCCCAACCTCTACAATCCCACGCTCTGCCTCGCGCTCGGCATCACCGCTTCCATTCTCGGGCTCAAGGAGCACAAGTACCAGTTCCAGTTCTCAACCAACAACATCCGCGAGATATCCTACTCGACCGTTGTGGTCTACAGCCTCATGGTTCTCGCCTCCATCCCGTCCATGATGCGGTTTGGGCTGGCCGGCTTCGTCACCCTGTGGGGCGCAGCAGAGACGGTGCAGCTCTTCTACCTGCTGCACCTGAACGGCAGGCTCTTTGGCCGGCAGGCTACAGTGGACCGCAAGCCCGTCTACCAGATGTATGCCATTCTGGCGGTCGGCTCCGTGCTCATTGCCAGGTTCCTGCCTACGCTGCCTGACCTGTCGACTCTTCGCCAGGTGCTGCTCAGCCTGGCCGTCACCATCATCACCGGCGGCGCGTCCTACTGGATGTTTGGCGTGGACGAGGTGCGCGGCGTGCTCTGGAAAAAGGTCAGCACCAGGATCCCCGCGCTGGCACGGCGCTAAGGCCCGTCCCGGCCACCATCAGGTTAGCGCCCCGGCAGCGCTGCCAGGAACTCTTTGAGCGATCCGCCCAGCCGCTTCGGCTCCGCGGCCGCCGCATAGAGCTCTCCCGTCCGTCCGTCTGCGTCTGCGCCGGGCAGGAAGAGCTTCGGCAGCCTGCAGTGCGCAAGCGGCCGCCGGGGGTCCAGCCGGTCTGAGGCGAGCATTCGCATCGGCAGCAGGAGTGTGCGCGCATCTCTGGCGTAGCGTGCCATTGCGTCCGGTCCGGGAGCCTCCATCACCAGCGCCGCTGCCTCCGGATGCGCCGCCGCCGACTCCGCCGCGATCGTGGCGCCGATGCCCACTCCATAAAAGACCACCGACGAAGGCGCCAGGTGACGCGTGGTTGTCAGGTAGTTCCAAGCGGCGCCTGCGTCATCCAGGATGGTGCGCTCCGTGGGGTGCTGCGGCTCGCTCCTGCCAAAGCCCCGATAGTCAAAGGCGAAGACGTTCACCCCCAGCGCATGCAGGCTCTCAATCTTCTGCACCGTGTTTGATAGGGAGCCGGTGCCCTCGTGCAGCAGCAGAACCGTCTTCTGTGCGGGGCTACCCGCCGGTACCCACCAGCCGCTGAGCAGGGCGCGCCCTGTCTCCGTGTAATCGAAACGAATCTCGTCAAATGGTATCGCCGGCGTGGCCGTGATGGCAGCCGAGGGGTGGTAGAGCATCTGCCACTGCCCCTGGTAGAAGAGCAGCGCCAGCGTAAGGTAGCCCGCTCCGGCCGCGAGCAGGATCGATACCGCAAGCGCCGTAATCAGCCAGCGCACGCTCACCAGCGGCTGCTTCGGGGCCAGCGGATCCACCCAGCCGGGCGGCGCGGTCTGGCGCTTCCCGGCTGCCGTGCTCCTCTGCTGTATTCGCTTCCCCATCAACCGAAGGCCAGTTCGTCCGGCGACTCGAGCGGCGTTCCGCACACCCGGCAGATCACCGCCGAGCAGTCCCCGCAGACCAGAGGATCACTGACTACGCGCGCGCAGCGCGGACACCAAAGCTCGGCCTGCTCCCTGGTTTGCATCACGAAATTTCAGCGTAGCATGGGAGCGAGGCGTAAGGCAGGGCCTGTCCCGGTGAGCGCCGATGAGCGAAGATGAGCGAAGATAAAACAAGATGAGCGAATTTGTAAGGATCTGTTCCAGGGCCGAGATGCCCGCGCCCGGCAGCGTCACTGAAGTCGTAGCCGCCGGGCACACCCTCTGCATCGCCAACGTGGATGGAACGCTGCACGCCATGGACGGCATCTGCCCGCATCGAGGCGGCCCGCTCGGACAGGGCACACTCGAGGGCAACGCCGTGCTCTGCCCCTGGCACGCGTGGGCCTTTGACCTCACCACCGGCAGAGCGGAGCACTCGCCCCAGGCCAGCGTCGCCGTGTATCCCATTGAGCTTGAAGGTGACGATGTGATCGCCGCGCTTTAGCTTCATCGCAAGCCTGGGCTCAACCAGGCAGATTCCCGCAGGCGGAGTCCTGGCTATTCAGTCCCCTTTTTCATCGCCTCCGTCAGTGTCTCGGTCAGTGTCTGGGGACTCGATGTTGGCGGCAGGCAGCTCTGGCTCCGGCACACCACGGCAAAGCTCTCCGCTTTCGCCAGTTGCGGCAGCGCCGGCAGGGTCTCCGCCAGCACAGGCGGCAGATTCTCCGCGCTCACCTGCGAGCGCTTCAGCCGCACCACGCTCTTGTTCGCCGCATAGCCAGATGTTGCCAGCGCGGCCAGCCGTTCCGCTCTCTCGTCTTCGCCGAGGACCACCACCTGCACCGGGGGCAGAAGAAGCCGGTTGAGCGCAAGGCCGTACGCGCCTGCGTAAAGCCCCAAGTGCTCGACGATGCCGGCAAAGCTCTCCAGCGTACCTTTGGCGATCTCGTGCAGCGCACCGTCTCCGTTCCATGCGTAGACCCGCAGCAGCGCCGCCGCAGCCGCCGGATTCCCGGCAGGCGTTGGCGAATCCTGGAGCGGCTTGCGCCGTGCGCTCAGCGCGCCTAGCGGCGCCGCACCCGGCTCCGTGTCAAAAAAGCCGCCGCCAGCCACATCGTGAAAGCGCGCCACCAGCGTGCGCACAAGCTGCTCCGCAGCCCGGTAGTAGCGCGGCTCGCCCGTCGCCTCCCATGCATCCAGCGCCGCGTGCGCCAGCAGGGCATAGTCATCCAGTCCCGCGGCTGCACGCACCCGTGGCGCGGCGCCGTCGGGATAGGCAATCACGTGCGCAAGCTCCAGTCTTCCGTCCTCCCGCCCGCGGTAGCCCTCGCGCAGCATGCGGTCCAGCGTCCGCAGTGCAAATGCACGCGCCGCGGGCAGTTGCAGCACGTTGCTCGCGGCCAGGTATGCAGATACCGCCATCGCGTTCCAGCCGGTATAGATCGTCCTGTCCACAAATGGAGCCCGCCGCGCGAGCCGCGCTGCCAGCAGCTTGCCTCTTGCAGCAGAGATCTCCTGCTGCACCTGCTCGCGGGTGCGGCCCAGCCGCTGCGCAACCAACTCCGGCCCCATCGCCACGCGCAGCACATTCTTCGCCGGGTTGTGGTGCATGTCACCGATCTCGCCCAGGTCGAAGTAGAGCTCCGCGACTGCCATCTCCTCCGCCGTCAGCGCGGCTGCGGCTTCTTCGCGCGTCCAGGTGAAGTAGTCTCCGTCGTCCTCCAGGTGAATGTCGGCATCCTGCGACGCATAAAAACCGCCTCGCTCGCGGTCGCTGAGCACCGTGTCCATCCAGCGCAAGATGTCCAGCGCCATCGCGGCAGACTGCGGCTCGGCAAAGCTCTGAAAGGCGTGTACGTAGTTTGCGAGCAGGCCCGCGTTGTCATAGAGCAGCTTCTCAAAGTGCGGCACCACCCAGCGCTCGTCTACCGAATAGCGATGGAACCCGCCGGCAAGCTGGTCATACACGCCGCCCTTCGCCATCTGTTCCAGCGTGAACACGGCCGCCTTACGCGCCGCCTCGTCGCCCGTGCGCGTGGCGTGGTCCAGCAAGAGGTCCAGCGCAGCCGGATGCGGAAACTTGGGCTGGGTGCCGAAGCCGCCAAAACGCGAATCGAACTGTGCCAGCGCGTTTGCCACCAGCCTCTCGGTCAGTCCGGGCTCCAGCAATCCCACGCGGCCGGAAAACGTCTCACCGTGCTCAATGGCCGCCAGCACGCTCGCTGCCGAGTCGAGCGCCTCCTCGCGCCGATTGCGCCAGACATCTGCGAGTGTGCGCAGAACGCGTTCAAAACCGGGACGGCCGTAGCGGTCCTCCCGCGGAAAATACGTCCCGCCGAAGTAGGGCCGCCCATCCGGCGTGAGAATTGCCGTCAGGGGCCAGCCTCCCTGTCCGCTGATGGCGGAGACCGCTGCCTGGTAGCGGCTGTCCACGTCGGGCCGCTCATCGCGGTCCACCTTGATGGGTACGAACAGCTCGTTGATGACCGCGGCCAGAGCCGTGTCTTCATAAGACTCGCGATCCATCACGTGGCACCAGTGGCACCACACCGCCCCAATATCGAGCAGCACGGGCTTGTCCTCGCGCGCGGCGCGGGTAAACGCCGCTTCTCCCCACTCCATCCACTGAACGGGCTGATGCATGGCCGAGCGCAGGTATGACGACGAGGCATGTTCGAGGGAGTTCATCTATTGCCAGTGTAGCCAGTTTCTTCAGGAGGCAAGAAGCCGCCGCACCAGCGTGGCGTAAAGGCCGATGGCCTCAAGCAGCTCGCGCTTGGCCAGCTTCTCATGCGGCGTGTGCGCCACATGGATGGAGCCTGGCCCCAGCAGCAGCGGCTCTCCCCATTGCGTGAGCGCGGGGATGTCCGTTGTAAAGGAAGCCACCATCGTCTGCATGCCCTGCATCCTGCGCAGCCGCACAAACGGAATCTCCAGCGTGAAGTCGATCTCGGCCAGCCCTTCCACGGCCTGTTCCAGCGCACGCCGCGTCTCTTCCGACGGACCCACCAGGCGCACCAGCACCTGTGCCTCGGCACTGTCGGCGATCACGTTTGGCGCGCGTCCGCCCTCCACCAGTCCTATGTTCAGCGTGCTCGGGCCCACATCTTCGGTCACCGGCAGGGCCACCTGCAGCACCTTCTCGAGCGCATGCACCAGCTTGTGGGTTGCGCTCTCGCCCAGCTCGGGATAAGCCGAGTGCGCCATCCTGCCCTTTGCGCGCACGTGGCCCCGCAGTGCTCCTTTTGAGGCCAGCGCCAGCCGGTTGTCCGTCGGCTCTCCGTTGATGAGAAAGCGGCTGCCGCGCGGCTGCAGGTTGGCAACCTTTGCGCCGGCGGAGTCGCGCTCCTCTCCTACCAGGAACAGCAGTCCTACGTCCACGCCCTCGGCTGCCAGCCGCTCCGCCGCCGCAATCTGCGCTGCCATGATGCCCTTCGCATCGCAGGCCCCGCGCCCATAGATGTACTCTTCATCTTCCGCACTCGCGTAAAATGGCGGTACCGTGTCCATGTGCGTTGAGAGCACCACCACGGGCGACACGCCGCGTCGGCATGCGTAAACGTTGAAGCGTTCTCCCGTCGCGCGGCTCTCCGGGTCCTGCGGCACCGGCATGCGGTCCACGGCAAGCCCTATCCCGTTCAGCAGCTCGACGAGGTATGCGCCCACCGCACCCTCGTGGTATGTGGTGGACTCGATATCGACAAGCCTGCGCGTCAGTTCGACCGGATTGAGCATGCGAAAAACAGCATACCTGAGCGGCGATAGACTCACCCTATGGCTACCCTCCACTCCGGCGCGGCGCGGCTGCGCACGGTTGACGATCTGCGCGGACCGGCAGGCAGACTCGAAGCGCTGCTGAACGAGGGCGCACCCGATGCTCCTTACGCTGTGCTGGTCTGCCATCCGCATCCGCTCGGCGGCGGCACCATGCACAACAAGGTTGTGTACCACGCCATGAAGGCCTTTCAGCAGCTCGCACTGCCCGTCCTGCGTTTCAACTTCCGCGGAACCGGGCTGAGCGAGGGCGAGCACGACCACGGCCGCGGCGAGCAGCAGGATGTACACGCCGCCCTGGACTGGCTGCGCCGCGAGTACCGCCGTCCGCTGCTCCTCGCCGGCTTTTCCTTCGGTGCATACGTGGGGCTGCGTGCCCTGTGCGCCCAGTCCGGCTTCTCCGCCCAGGCAGCAGGCGATGTCACCGGCGCAGTCGCGCTCGGGCTGCCTGTGCGGGCCGAGGGACGCGGCTACACCTATGGATTCCTCGGCCGCTGCGCCCTGCCCAAGCTCTTCGTCAGCGGTACCGAGGATGAGTACGGTCCCCGCGCCGAGGTCGAGGCTGCCGTCGCAAGCGCGCATCCACCCGCCGAACTCGCCTGGGTGGAAGGCACGGGCCACTTCTTCCTCGGCAAGCTCGACGTGGTGCAGGATAAAATCCGCACGTGGACCGTCGAACACTTCCTCAAGCACACCAGGGAGCAGAATGACCACGCTTGAAGAGCTGCACGACGCATCGCAGCAGATCTTTACCCATGCGCTTGAAGAGTGCAGCGTGGCGCGCGCCTTTGACCGCCACATCCGCTTTGAAGGCTCCGTGCTCGTGCGCCAGCCCTCTCCGCTGGTGCAGGCCGAACGCATCGACCTGCAAACTTTCAAAAAGGTTTACGTCATCGCCTTCGGCAAGGCCGCCAGGACAATGATGAAGGCGCTGCTGGCACGCCTGCCTGGCGGCCTCCGCGTGCGCGGCGTCTGCTCCGCGCCCATGCTGCCGGCGCGCCGCAACTGGCGCTTCCGCTTCTTCACCGGCGGCCACCCGCTGCCCACCGCACAGTCCTTTGC
>CAYQYM010000024.1:0-13358 GCA_964421715.1 uncultured Acidipila sp. | reverse complement strand
CTCCATCATCCTGCGCATCTGGGCTGCGGTCATGGTCGAGATGACGCGGTGCGCGCCGTCCGGCAGCGGCTCCGGCAGGCTGTCGCCCGGGTGGAACGAAGCAGGGTGCAGTCTGGTCACGTCCTTGCCCTCCCCCGAGCTCTCCAGCAGCATGCGCGGCGGCAGATACATGCCTCCGTTGGCAATGGTGGAAACCATGGTGATGAGCTGGATGGGCGTCACGCCAACCTCCTGGCCCATGGGGATGGAGCCGATCGTGGTGGGTTCCCACTTGCGCGGCTCCTTCAGCAGGCCGCGCGTTTCGCCGGGCAGCTCGATGCCGGAGCGCTGCCCGAATCCGTAATCGCGGATGTATTTGTAAAATCGGTCCGGGCCCATGCGCAGTGCGAGCTTGATGGCCGCCACGTCACTGGACTCCCAAAGCGCCTGGCTGGTCGAAATGACGTTGTTATAGCGGCTCTCAAAGCGGATCGCATCGTTGTCGTCATGCACGGTGCGCCCGGCGATCACGATCCTGCCACCCTGGGTGTCGATCATCGATTCGGGTGTCGTCACCTTCTCCTCGAGCGCGGCCGAGTAAGCGATGAGCTTGAAGGTCGAACCCGGCTCGTAGACATCGCTCACGGCATGGTTGCGCAGGAGGTCGCGCGTGGCGTGGCGGAACTCATTTGGGTTAAAAGTGGGGCGGATGGCCAGCGCGAGAATATGCCCGGTGTGTGGATCCTGCACGACGACCGTGCCGCTCTCGGCCTTGGTGCGCTCCATGTTGCGCTCCAGCGCCTGCTCTGCCATGAACTGGATGTTGGCATCGAGCGAGAGCACGAGGCTCTCGCCCGGCAGCGGGTCGCGCTCCTGGCTGCCCAGCACGTGGCGCCGTGCGTCGAGCGCGGTGAGCATACGGCCCGGGGTGCCATGCAGGTTGTCATCAAACTCCTGTTCAAGGCCACCGAGTCCTGTATCGTCCAGGCCGACGTAGCCAAGCACCTGCGCGGCAATGGTGTTGTCCGGATAAAAGCGCTTGAACTCCTTTTGTACATATATACCTTTAAGATTAAGCGCCTTCACCCGGGCCACCATTGCCGGGTCCTGCTTACGTGCTACCCAGGCAAAGGCCCGCGAGGCGTTCAGCCGTGCCAGGATCTGGTGCTCGGAGGTGAAAGTGTCAGACGGGTCGGTGTGAACGACACGGGCGAGCGCGGCGGCGGTCTTCGCCCTGGCCTCGCCAATCTCAGAAGGAACCGCATAGATGGAGTCGGCGAGCACGGTCATCGCCAGCTCGTGCAGATTGCGGTCGTAGAGGATGCCCCGGCGCGGCGCTACCTCAAAGGTGCGCTGCTGCTGGCGCGCCGCACGGTCCACGTAGTCGTGGTGGCGGATGATCTGCAGCCACGCCAGGCGTGTGCAGATGGCAAACGCCCACACGGCAAAGAACCCCAGGACGTAGAGAACGCGAAGGCGGCGGACCGGCACGAAGACCGCTCCGGGAGAGGCTGGGCGGGGCTGTGAGGAAAACGAAAACTGCTTCACCTGCGCACGAAACTCCCACGGGAATACGGCAATACCCTGAGACTACCGCAACCCGGCTAGCGACCCTGGGGCAGAAGTGGGGTGATCCTGGCCAGCGCCGGAGCCGAAGGATCGCCGCTGATTTCAGGCCGGACCACCTGGCCCGGATGCGGCGCCTCAAGACCAAGCTGGCGCGCCATGCGGTCGATGCGCGCCGGGTCACCCATCTGCGCTTCGCTCAGCCGGAGCTGACGATTCTGCTCCTCAAGCTGTGAGAGCTGCTGCTTCTCACTCTCCACGCGGTAGCCATATTCGATCGAGCTGAAGTGCTGCCATCCGTAGAAAAGAACAAGCAGCAGAAACGTAGCCATGGCGAAGGCGAAGCTGCGCATCTCCCGCACGCGCCGCGGGTCTGCCGCCTTCACTATGCGAGAGTTGTCAAAACGCTTGATGAAGAAGACCTCTGGCGTGGGGCCGCGGCGAGCGCGCTGCTGCGCCGCGAGCAGGGAAAGGTTTCGCTCGGCCGGGGTCGGCTGGGTTGTACGAGCGGTCTCAAAGAGTCCCTGCGCTGTGATTGCCTGTGTTGCCATCGCTTCTTCTCCAGTTCAATTGCTTCTGCCTGCTAAACGTCTTCTGCGCTTCGCTCCCACAACGACCGGGCCCGGGCCGCTGAGTTAGGGGAGGTTGTACTTGCGGGGGTGTTGTCTTGCACTTTCGCCAATTTGAAACGGCAGGACGGCCCCGGCCCGATCTTGTCTGCTTGACTCATTTCCTCTTTTCCGCCGCCCGCAGCTTCGCGCTGCGCGACCGCGGATTGCGATCCGTCTCCTCCGCCCCGGCTATCACCGGCTTCCGGGTGAGCAGCTCGTAGACGTCCTGCTGCGACGCCTCTCGCAGCGCATCTTTCACCCGGCGGTCTTCGAGCGAATGGAAGCTGATCAGTACCAGCCTTCCGCCCGGCCGAAGCAGCCCGGGTGCGGCGGCCAGAAGCGCATCTATCTCGGCCAGCTCGCTGTTCACATAAATCCGGAGAGCCTGAAAGGTTCGCGTGGCCGGGTGAATTCGCTCGGATTTCATCGCCGGGGCCGCGGCCGAAACCACCCTGGCAAGCTGCGCCGTTGTGGTGATCGGCCGGGCCCTGACAATGGCTCTGGCGATTCTCCGCGACCTCCTTTCCTCTCCGAATTCGTAAATCAGATTGGCGAGCTCTTTTTCGCCGATCTGATTTACCACCTGTGCGGCGGTCGTCCCTTCGCGCGGATTCATCCGCATATCGAGGGGCCCTTCCGCCTGAAAACTGAATCCGCGCTGCGCGTCGTCGAAGTGCATCGAGCTGGCGCCAAAGTCCGCCAGCAGTCCGTCGAGCGAGCCAGGCGCGATGCGCCCGGGCGCCTTCGAGAAGGCCACGTCGTGAAACTCCACCCGCGGCATGCTCGCTCCGAGCTCGCCGGCCAGTGCTGCCAGCCTGGCCTGGGCCAGCTCCATCGCGTGCGGGTCGCGGTCAAAGGCTATTAGCCTGCCTTCTGACCCAAGCAGCCTTGCAATCGCTGTCGCGTGGCCGGCAAACCCCAGCGTCAGGTCGGCGTAGACACCGCCCCGGCGGACATTCAGGTATCGGATCGCATCTTGTAAAAGAACCGGCACATGCCGCTCACCTGCAGTCACGTGCTCCCCCTTGGGGGCGTTGCGCCTTACAATCCAAAGCCGGCCAATGCCTGCTCATCTTCCGCCGTCAGCGGGTTCAGCTCCATGTTCTGCCTGAACGCCTCGTGATTTGCGACCTCCAGGTAGGTCTGCATCCCGAAGACGACCACATCGCCCAGTGTGCGGGCCTCTTCCCGCAGGATCTGCGGCAGCAGCAGCCGACCCTGCGTGTCCATCTCTGCCATCTGGCCGTAGTAATTCACCCGGTCCAGAAACTTTTTCTTCGCAGGATTCATGTTGGGGATGGCGGCCAGCTTCTGCTCCACCTTCTCCCACTCCTGCAGGGGATAAACCTGCGCCACCTTGCCGTCCACGCTGGTGATGTAGAACTGCGTGCCGTAACCCTCGTCGATGCGACGCTTGAACTCGGCTGGAATCTTCAGCCGGCCCTTCTCGTCGACCCGGGTTGGGTGGTTGCCGCGAAACATACTTCCCTTTCCTGCCCTGACTGCTTACCCTTACCCAGTGGTTATCGGCTGAATCGGGCGTCGAAATCAGAGTTTTGTTCCCTTTTTGACCACTTTCGTCCACAAGACTATCCCAGTGCTGTTTCCAGTCCAAGGGGAATCTTTGGCGATTCAGGATGTGGATTCCGGCTTCTGTGGGAAAGCGGTGGAAGAGGTGTGAATCGCCGGACCCATTGGGCGAATTACTTCTGTTACACCCAACAGGTTGTGTTTACGGCTATGGTTCCCCGCAAGCGTTGCGCTCTTGCCAGAACCTGAAACTCAGGATACGCGGGAGAACAGGGCAACGCAGGCGCCTCTCACCACATCGTGCGCTGCAGGGTTTGCGCCGGGAACCGCGTCAAAGCCTCCGGCTGGCGCGTCGCAGCCGCATCCTCGCCTGCACCACCCAGAGCAGGTAAAGGACAACCAGCACGTTGACCAGGATCAGGCCGCCTTTGATCCACGTGGCGTGGCGCAGCAGCTCGAAAAACTCCCAGGGCAGGAAAGAGGCGGTAAGGATGAGCGTAAAGTACTCCGCCCATACCTTTTCCAGCACCAGCCCGGTGCCCTCCACCAGGTCCAGCAGCGCATAGAAAAAGATGGCAATGCTGATCTGGCGGAGGCGATGATCGTTGATAAGCGCAGCCTTGTCCAGCACCAGGTTTACAAACCGGCTCTCGGGATCAAAGCGCATATCCATCATCCAGCGGGCGAGCAGGTCAGCGACGTCTTTGTGCAGCAGGCGGAGGGTGCCCACGCCGATCAGTACGAAGAGCAGGCACTTAAACAGCTTGAACAGTCCGATGAGGACCAGCCAGCGGTCGTGCGCAGTTCTTACCGGTGTCCCGGTACGCGCGCTCGATGAAGTGAGCATTTGCTATGAGAATATCCTGCCGGGAAAAGGTGTGCCTGGCCCTGCAGGCAGCGGACGCGCATTGGCTGTGCGGACCGGCATGAGCCTGGCTTGTGGGCTTTGCCGAGATGATCCCGCGCCGCATCTTCACCTGGGCAGCACGCGCGTATGTCAGCCTGGCGGCTGAATCCGATTTGCCTGGGCAGCCGTACATCGAGTGCTGTAACTCACCGCTTGTTGCGAAAGGGAAATATATGAAAAAGATGTTTGCAGTGCTTGCAGCGGCTGTGCTCGGCTTTTCCGCACTGACCGCCACGGCGCAGAAGGACCCGATGGTGGGTGGCGCCGAGATGTACCCCAGCAAGAACATCATTCAGAACGCCGTCAATTCCAAGGACCACACCACGCTGGTGGCGGCCGTGAAGGCAGCCGGGCTGGTGGATACGCTGAGCGGTCCCGGACCTTTCACCGTGTTTGCGCCGACAAACGCGGCTTTTGATAAGCTGCCCGCTGGCACGGTGGACAACCTGCTTAAGCCGGAGAACAAGGACACGCTGGTGAAGATTCTTACCTACCATGTTGTGCCCGGCAAGCTCACCTCAAAAGACATTGCCAAGCAGATCAAGGCCGGCGGCGGCAAGGCGATGCTAAAGACCGTGCAGGGTGGAACCCTGACGGCCAGCATGGACGGCAAAAACCTCGTCCTGACGGACGAGAAGGGCGGCACCTCGACTGTAACCATCGCCAACGTTATCCAGTCCAACGGTGTGATTCACGTCGTGGACACCGTACTGATGCCCAACTAACAACCGCAGCTTGGTCCCATCAAAGCGGAGGGCCCCGGCTCTCCGCTTATTTCTTGATTACCGGAATTCTTCCCGCATCCTTCGATACAGGTAGACCGTGCGACACGAACTCAAGACAGAGCAATGGGTGCCTTATCCGGTCGAGCTGGTATTCGCATTTTTCGCGAACCCGGAGAACCTGCCGCCGCTGATGCCGCGATGGCAGCGGGCACGCATCGAGGAGGCAAAGTTCGTCGCGCCGCCGGAGCGGCCCAGGGACCGGCTGCCGCTGCGCAGCTTTGCCGCCGGAACCGGTTCGATCATCACCATCAGCTTTCGCCCCTTTCCCTTCTCCCCTGTCCGCCTGCCGTGGGAGGCGCTGATTGCCGAGTTCGCCTGGAACGACCACTTCTGCGACGAGCAGGTGCGCGGTCCGTTCGCTTATTGGCGTCACTGCCACCACGTCTCAGAGGAGCAGCGCGAGGGACAGGCCGGCACGCTGGTGCGCGACTTGGTTACGTACGAGATGAAATTCGGCGCTGCTGGTGAACTGGCCCACAGCCTAGCCATGCGTCGCCAGATGCAGGGGCTGTTCGCCTTCCGGCAGAGGCGGCTTGTGGCGCTGCTGCCCAGGCTTGCCGAGCGGTTCCACATAGCGCCAGGCGCGTCTCGCTGATCCCCGTTCAGGGCATGCGCATTGTGCTCATGCCCTGAACAGCAGATATGCGGGCCGCCCTGAGGCTGAGCGGTTTCAGTGGCTCGCCTTCGCGCAGGCGGTAGGCGTGGCCGGGCAGTGCACCTTTCAGGTGCTGGACGGGATGCGCGCTGCTGCCGGGCCAGCGCACCTCGACGTCCTCGACCGAGATTGCGTCTCCCATCCCGATGTGCTGGCGTGCCGGACTGCTGCCGAAGCTCGAAATGAACCCCGCTGTGCGATAGATGCGCCTGCGCCCCCGGGGACCGCGGACGGTGATGACAATGCGCGCGCCGATAGCCTCACGATTCGCACGGACGCCCTCAAGCTCAAGGGTGAGCCAGTGGTTCCCGGGATGGCCGGGATCCTGGTAGACGACACTCTGGTAGGCGTCTCCTGGCAGCGCGCCGCCCATCTCCTCCAGGATGTCTTCGCTGCCCGTGTTCTCGATATCCGCAAACACGACGCTGTGTCCCTTCTGCAGGTGGCCGAAGCCGCCGGAGGTGGTCACGTCCCGGAAGGTTCGCCCGCGGTCGTTGCGGAACATGCGGTTCGGTAGCAGCGAGGTGTAAAGCGAGTCCCCTGTGCCGAGGTAGAGGTCGAGCCAGCCATCGTTATCCAGGTCGCCAAAGCCTGCGCCCA
This sequence comes from uncultured Acidipila sp., assembly GCA_964421715.1. Classification (GTDB taxonomy): domain Bacteria; phylum Acidobacteriota; class Terriglobia; order Terriglobales; family Acidobacteriaceae; genus CAYQYM01. The sequence continues at coordinate 6,725 of CAYQYM010000024.1, read as the reverse complement.
TGACGAGGATAGCCTGGTCCAGGCCCACCTTCCGGGTAACGTCCGCAAAAGTGCCGTCGTGCTGGTTGTGATAAAGCCGCGGAGTCTCGGCCTGGTAGGGTCTGCCCAGCGCAAAGGCGCCGATATCCGCCTCAGAACGCACGGTATAGCCGGCGACGAAGATGTCTGGCCAGCCGTCGTTATCGTAGTCAAAAAACCAGCAGGCGAAGCTGCCTGCCGGTTCGGCAACGCCGGCCTGCCCTGTCGCGTCGGTGAACTTCCAGCGGCCGCCCGCCCCTGCACCATCGTTGCGAAAGAGGTGGTTGGCACCGCCCATCACGGAGATGTATAGATCGGGGCGCCCGTCGTTGTTGTAATCGCCCCAGGCGACGCCCTTTACAAACGCGCGAAGCTGGACGCCGTCCACTGCGGCGACCTCGGTGAAGGTGCCGTCGTGGTTGTTGCGAAAGAGCTGGGAAGGGAAATCGTCCTGGCTGTCCGATTCGTGTCCAACATAGAGGTCGAGCCATCCATCGCCGTCGAAGTCGGCCCAGGCCGCGGTTTGCGTGGGATGTGGCGAGAGCAGCCCGGCGCGTTCGGTTACGTCTTCAAAGGTGCCGTCTTTACGGTTCCGCAGCAGCGAGAATGGGTACTGCCCGGCGCGGCCCCACCAGCCGCCGCGCAGGATCAGAACGTCGATCCGGCCATCGTTGTCGTAGTCGGCGGCCACCAGGTTCAGGCCGCCCGTCTCGCCCATGAGGCCGGCCTGCAACGTACGTTCGCTGAAGCTGCCGCTGCCATTATTGTGAAAGTAGCGAAGCTGATCGCGCGGTCCGGATGAAGAAAAGATCACGTCGAGCAACCCGTCTCCATCGATATCCTCTACAAGAGCGCCGCCCGCGTGGCCGGTCACGTCCAGCCCGGCCTGCGGAGCGACATCGGGAAACTCGCCTATATCGTAAGCCGAAGCGAAATGCTCAGGCGGCGCCAGCCACTGCGCCGGCACATCCTGGGGATAGCGCCCGAGCTGCGCGTAAGCAATGTTGAGCAGCCATATTGCACCGGTGTCTGAAGGATTCATGGCAAGCAGATGCGTAAACTCCCGGATTGCTCCTTCGGCGCCCGTGGTCTTCTGGTGGATGCCGGAGCCGCGCACGGGAAACAGGCAGGAGTGCTGGCCATGCATTTCGCGGCAGTTTTCCTGTTCGCCCAGGCGAAGATAACTCAGGGCCAGCTCCGAGGTAAGCCTGCGCTGGTCGGGCTCGGCCAGTTCCGGCTGGCCTCGCAGCCCTTCCAGCACCCGGATCGATCCAACGCTGTCGCCGGAGCGCAGCAGCTCGTTCGCAAGCTCAAGCTGCACCGTGATGGACTGCCGGGGGCTGAGACCATGCTGCTCCAGCAGGCCGGAGTAGTAGCGGGCGCGCTGGGCAGTTTTGTTCGGGTCCGTTCGCCAGTCCGTTGCGGCGAAGATAGAGCGCAGGTGCTCGGCCATCTTCTGTGTGGACTCCGCCGCCTGACCCTGTGCCGGAACCGGCAGCAGGCAGAGCATCAAAACACAGGCCGCAACTCGCATGCTCCCGAATGTCGCACTCTGCCCCAGCCGGTGTCCAGCGTGAGACGGCTCGCTCGCCTCCAAGGGTGGACGGCGGACAACGCGTCTGTAACCCTGCCCAGCACTGGTGATGTTCAGCCCCAGCTTCAATGATGTTCAGCGGCAGGCCGCAGAGGCGGTTCGGCTCCTGATGGCATACGTCGGATGAGCGTTCCAGAGCAGCACTGGATTGGCTCTGGAGTGGTTCTGGAAGGCGCCTGGACTGGTTCTGGACTGGGCTGGAACCATGTGCTACGGTCGAACCTGAGGTAGCCGTTTGCAGCAGCCAAGCCGCGTCCATGAACTTTCTCCCGACGAGCTGACGATCTACCGCCGGCTTGCACCTGAGCGTCTGCCAAGGCACGTGGCCATCATTATGGATGGGAATGGACGCTGGGCGGGCAAGCGCAGCCTCAAGCGCTTCCTGGGTCATCAGCAGGGGGCGGAGTCCGTGCAGTACGCCGTCGAGACAGCCTCGCGCATCAACCTGCCGTGGCTGACGCTCTACGCCTTTTCTCTTGAAAACAATCTGCGGCGGCCAAAGACAGAGGTCAACTTCCTGATGCGGCTGCTGAGCACTTATCTCACCAATAACGTCAAGCGGATGAACGATAACAACGTCCGCATTCAATACATCGGGCGCACGCAGGAGCTGCCGCTCGAGGTGCGCGAACGGATGCAGTGGGCGGCCGAGGCCACGGTGCAGAACACGGGCACAACCCTGACCCTGGCACTGAACTACGGGGGGCGCTCCGAGTTAGCCGACGCCTTTCGCGGCCTGGCTGCCGAGATCGCGCAGGGCGAGCTGCGGCCCGAAAGCATCACCGAGCAGGACATTGCGCGCCACCTCTACACTGCGCACATGCCAGACCCGGACCTCCTGATCCGCACCTCGGGGGAGATGCGCATTTCAAACTACCTGCTGTGGCAGATCGCCTACACGGAAATCTTCGTCACTGACCGGCTCTGGCCTGACTTTCGCGGCGTGCATCTGCTGGAGGCGATAGAAGACTACCAGCGGCGCGAACGGCGCTACGGCGGACTGAACGACGGCACTGAATCAGACGATGTGCAATCCCTGCCGGCAAATCTCGTCTCCCAGCGGTAGGCGCTAATCCTCGACAACTCCCTGGAAGAGCGTATGGTCCTCACCCACATGGATCGCGTGCGGACGCGCTGCGGCCAGCAGATAGCGCTCCGTATTCATGTGCTGCTCAAAGTCGGCGCGCACGCGTTCCAGCACTCCGCGTTGTGAGCTGTGCTGCAGGAATGCCTTAAGCTTGGTCTCCGTCCACGCTCCGAGTTCAAGCGTGAGGGAATACGGAGCGGGCGCGGCTGCGGCTGCCTGCTGCTGGTCGCGCAAGGCGATGAAGCTCGTGGAGGCGTAGTAGAGCTTTTGCGGCGCATAGGGTGTTCCGGCCTCGGGAAAATAGCCAGGACGGCCGGCAAAGTGGAAAGCGGCGCTGGCGGCCAGACCCGCAATCGTGTGATCGCGATGAAGGTTAACTCCGCCATCCGCGCCAAAGGTGATCACCACCTGCGGGCGCAAGGCGCGGATGCGCGCAACCAGCACGGCGATCAACTCTTGGAAGTTCTGCTCGAGCAGAGCCCCATCCGGGTAGCTTAAGACCTCCGCATGGCTGACGCCGAGCAGCCGGCACGCCGCGGCAAACTCGCCCCGGCGCGCCGTGGCCAGCTCCTCGTCACTCTGCCCCGGAGCGCGGTAGCTTCCGGCATCGCCGGCCGTGAGGCAAATGACGGCGGTCTGCACCTCCTGGTGATGCGCCATGATGAGAGCACCGCCAAAGGCCCCGCTCTCATCATCCGGATGCGCCGTCGCGCAGAGCATGCGAAAAGACATGGCTCTAAGTTACACGGCACTCAAGAGCGCAATCGACGGGTCCACGGTAGATTTCAGCAGTCAAAATCCCAGGGCAACGTCATCTGCGCCACCGGGCGAAAGCTACGCCGGTGCAGGGGCGTCGGCCCGTAGCGCCGCAACGCGTCCAGGTGCTCGGGTGTGCTGTAACCCTTGTGCGAGGCAAAGCCGAAGTGCGGCCACTGCCGGCCCAGTTCGGTGACGAGCCGGTCGCGGTACACCTTGGCGACGACAGAAGCCGCGGCGATGGAGAGTGAGAGCGAGTCACCGTAGATGATGCTGGTCTGCTTGCAGGGATGATCGAGCCGCATGGCGTCAATGAGCAGATGGTCCGGCTCGGGTGTGAGCCGGCGCACGGCGGCCGTCATCGCGAGGCGTGTGGCCTGGTAAATGTTGACGCGGTCAATGGTGTCGGCGGTGACGGCCTCAACCGCGATGGAGATGGCACGCTGCTCCACCACCCTGGCCAGCCGTTCGCGATCTGCTGGATCCAACTGCTTGGAATCACGCAGGCCGCGCACGCGGCAGTTCTCGGGCAGGATGACAGCCGCTGCCACCACGGGGCCAAAGAGAGCGCCGCGGCCTACCTCATCCACCCCTGCAATGAGGGTTGCGCCCGCGGCACGCGCAGCCTTTTCAAATTTGAGACCGCACGCGAGCGAGCGCAACATGCGCAGCTTTCGCGTGGCCGGGGTGACGTCTTCAACGGAAACAACGGGCATTGCTGAAGACGAGTGTACCGCGTTTCAGAAGAGGCTCGAAGCCAGCGCCGGGGCAGGAGTTGGATCAGGGTCGGGAGCCGGTCCGGGCCCGGGGTCCGGACCGGGACTCGGTCCGGGCCAAGGGCTGGGCAGCGGGCCGGGGTCGATGCCGGGAGTGGAGCCCGGATCGGGATCGGGCGAAGGAGCCGGGGTGACGCCGGGAAAGGTGCCGGGCAGTCCCGGGATACCAGTACTGAAACCACTCATGCTGATGGGAAGGAGCGGCGGGGCGCCCGGTTGTACTGCCAGAGCTCGCTTACCAGCAGACCTCCCAGCCAGCTTTGCCGGCAGGCCAGCACCAGGCCAGAGCTCCGAAGCTGCGTGGCGTGGTCTGGCAGGCAGCGCACACCGAGGCCCGTGAGCAGGCCAAAGACCGCATAGAGCGAGCGCACCAGGAGCCGGCTGCCGGCTCTACACAGACCGCGGCGTGCGGGAATGGCGAATTCGGAGATGACCCAGAGCGCGCCATCCTGGAGGACCGGTTCGAGTGTAGCCAGAAGCGCACGAATCTGCGGCCCGGTCAGGCAATCCAGGAAAAAATGTGTTGCGACCAGGTCTACGCTTTGGGCAGGTTGCGCGGTGAACGCTCGCCTTAGCTGCAGAGGATCGGTAAGATCTGCGCACCCGGTAGTAAGCCGGGCGCCATAAATACCGGCGCGCGCCGTGAGCAGCCGCAGCATCTCCGGGCTTGTGTCCACCGCATGAACCTGCAGACAGGGCGCGGTGGCGAGCAGCTTCGCTGTAAAGCGGCCGTCCCCGTCCCCGAGTACGACAGCTTGTCTGGACGCGGCCAGCTCGGAGAGGCGGCAGAAGCGCACACGTTCGAGCATGCGGCCGAAGCTGAGGTACTCCAGCCAGCGATAGGGCTTGGCTATGCGGTCAAAGTTGAGGCGGCGGCGCGGCGGCGGCGCGTGGCTCAGCGCAGCCAGGGCAGCACCAGCACCGGCGTAAGCAGCGCGGCATCCGCGGCAACTCGCAGGAAGAGCCGCGTCCCGCGTCGCCGCTCGAGCTCACCCAGCAGCAGCGCCGATGCAGCCACGGCAGCTTCCAGCAGCGTAAAGGGACCGCCAAGCAGGACCGCGGCTGCGCCGGCCACGGCGGCGAGGGCGACGGCAGCCAGACGAAGATGCCGGCCAGCCAAGCGTTTCGTCACGTTCGCGGCAGCGTGGTTCGGCGTGCGCTCCCAGTGTTCGATAGCTGCGCAATTCAGCCAGCAGAGCGCGGCAAAGAGCGCCACTGCAACGGCAAGCAATGGGCGCAGCCGGGCGATGCGAGCCCACGTGGGCACGGCCGTAGCCGCCGCGAAGAGCACTCCTACCGCGAGTTCCTTGGGTAGCCAGCGCTCGTTGTGCCTCGACCGCAGATGCACCAGCAGGAAATAAAACATCGCCACCACTGACAAGACCACGTCTTCATGGCGCACCGCCGGGTTCATGCGCGTGGCCACCAGCCACAGCAGCCCCGCAGCTACGGCGACCGCTGTGATGAAGAACGGCGTGCGATGCCGGGCATAAAAGAAATGCCGCTCGCGCAGGCTGGCCGGGTCCGCGCCGCGCCGGCTGTCCAGCAGGCGGTCTACAACGTAGAGCAGCCAGGCCCCGGTGGCCAGAAGCAGCGGCGCCCCCCATGGCAGACGCAGACCAGCGGCACGGGCAAAGCACCAGCACCAGAGCGCGGCTACCGTGGACGCATCCAGGCTCAGCAGATGCCAGCCGACGGGCAGCAGAGCCAGGCAATTCGGCAGGGAGCGAACGTCTGCTGTGCGCCGTCCAGAGGGTCGACGTTCCGTGCTCTGAGCCATGCTGGTAGAGATTGTGGAGACAACCGGCACTGTTTCAAGTCTAAAGCTTCGTATGCATCGAAGTGCCTGTTCATCGGATCGATCCAACGCGACTTTTCTCATGCAGAGACATCGTTGTTATACTTGCAGGTTAGATGGCTGAACAGGCGAGGCCCCACGATGCGGGGTCTTTTTTAATGCGCGGCCTACATTGACCAGGCATGGACAAGCTACTCGACGGCATTCACTCCCCGCAGGACATTAAGAGTCTCAGCCTTGCTCAGCTTGAGGCTCTCGCCCAGGAGATTCGCGAGCGGCTGATCCTCACGCTCTCGAAGACGGGCGGACACCTCGGGCCCAATCTCGGCGTCGTGGAGCTGACGCTGGCGATGCATTACGTCTTCAACACGCCGCAGGACCACTTTATCTTCGACGTGAGCCACCAGGCCTACATCCACAAGCTGCTCACGGGGCGGGCGCCTCGCTTCGACACCATCCGTCAACCGGGCGGGCTGAACGGCTTTATGTTGCGTACCGAGAACCAGCACGACAGTTATGGCGCGGGACACGCAGGCACAGCTCTTTCGGCCGCCCTCGGCATGGCTGTTGCCCGGGACCTGGCCGGCGGAGACGAACACGTAGTGGCGCTGGCCGGCGATGCGGCCTTCACGAACGGCATCAGCTTCGAGGCTCTGAACAACATTGCGGAGCAAACGAAACGGCTCATTGTGGTGC
>CAYQYM010000023.1:0-13456 GCA_964421715.1 uncultured Acidipila sp. | reverse complement strand
TTTTGTTATGGGGTCTTCGGCCGGGGGCTTGGAGGCCCTGGAACCGTCGGTGGAGGGGTTTCCGGGTGAGTTGCCAGCCGCGTGCTTCATCCCCTTGCAGCTCCATGAACGCAGCGGGAACGTCCTCCCGGATGTTCTCAGCCGGGCAGGGCCCCTGCCGGCCGCTAATGCCGTACATGGCGAAGCAATCCGGGCAGGACGCATCTATGTGGCTCCGCCCGATCACCACCTGGTGCTCAAGCGGAACCATGTGGAGCTGAGTCGCAGCCCAAGAGAGAATCTGCAGCGGCCGTGTATCAACATTATGTTCCGTTCAGCGGCGAAAGCCTACGGAGAGCGCGTGGCGGGTGTCCTGCTGACAGGACTGCTGGACGACGGCGCGGCAGGACTGTGGAAGATTCAGCAGCACTGCGGTGCCACAATCGTTCAGGACCCAGCCGAAGCGAGGTTCCGGTCGATGCCGGACAGCGCCATTCAAGGGCTGAACGTCCAATACATCGTCGGCTTGGCAGAGATAGGTCCGCTCCTGGCGAGGTTAAGCATGACAGATGAAAACCAATCAATGCCGGGAGAGCCGCTGCGCCCTGTCGAAGAAATGATTGGTCAGTCCTGCCCCGACTGCGGCGGCGTGATGAAGGCCTTCCGCCTCGGGGAACTGCGCGAATACCGCTGCCACATCGGGCACCGCCTTGGATTGCAGTCCATGATCGCTCAAAAGGCAACGGTGTTGGAGCACGCCCTGGACATTGCTCTTTCGCAATCCCAGGAGTTGAGTCAGTTGCTCGAAATAGCCTTGCGGGAACCTGTCCCGGTTGCCGCGGGGTGGCTGCGCGAGGAGATTGCCAAGCGCAAACGGGAACAGCAGGTGCTCAGGTATCTCGCCGGGAATCAGGGGTCTTCCGGGGATAGAGGGAGCGCGAATGCCACGGAATATTAACGTAAGCACTCCCGAGTGGCGCATTGGGCTGCTTAGTGGGGCATCTGCAACGGCACGCGAGCCGTGACCGTTGTACCCTCGCCCACCCGCGATTCGACGACAAGGGACCCGTTTACGAGTCGAACTCTCTCTTTCATGCTCAGGATGCCGAGTCCACCATCGAGCCTTACACGGTTTAGGTCGAAACCTGGACCATCGTCGCGGATTGTAAGCTCTACCCAGTTCTCCGATTCAGCGAGGGTGACGTGAACCGGTGCTCCAGGTGCGTGCTTATGCGCGTTCCTGAGCGCCTCCTGTGCAATGCGATACAGCGCACTGGCAGCGTCCAGGCTGAGTGCAATCACCTGATCGGGAAGCCTGAAGCCCACGTCAATACCCTCGTCACGAAACGCTTCTATCAGGCTTCGCAGCGCGGCAACCAGGCCAAGATCTTCAAGGATGGAAGGATGCAGCCGGTGCGAAACCTCCCTCAATCCCTGGTTCAGCAAGGAGACCTCCTCGCTGATGTTCACCAGGATGTCCGCAGCCTGCTTTGGATCCCTTTCAAGGTGCTGGATGGCACGGTTGGCTCGCATGCCCAGGACGGCCACACGCTGGCCAAAGTCGTCATGAAGTTCCCGGGCCAGCCGCCGGCGTTCCTGCTCCTGTGCATTGATCACATAGGCGGAGAGGGCCCTGAGCTCGGCCCGGGTCTGTCCGAGTTCATCGGACGTCCTGTGTACCTCCATCTCCAGGCGTTCGCGCTCATCTTCCTGCAGCCGCTCCACAAGAAGCCGGTCTGCGATGTCGGCTACGATCGAGATGGCTCCCTCTACCCGTCTGCCGATGATGATGGGAGCAGCGGCCTCTTCAACGGCCGTAGTGCCTCGCGAGCGGGAATGCACGAGGAAGCGAACCCTTTGCATCACGGTTCCAGCCGAGATTGCCTTCTCGATCTGTCCGGTGGGAACGACGTCTCCTGACAGGGTGCGCACTTCATAGATTGTGGCTAATGGTTTGCCGACCGCTTCGGCACGAAGCCATCCGGTCAACCTCTCGGCGACAGGATTGAGATAGGTCACGCGGGCCTCGTTGTCTGCCGCAATGATTCCATCCGTCAGACTGTCGAGCATCGATCGAAACCAGGTGCCTTCGCGAAACAGTTCGAGGACTGAGGAGCGAAGCACACGTTCGGCTTCCTTCTGTGCGCTTATATCGGTAAAGGTGAGCACGATGCCTTCAATTCGATCTTCCGTGCTGCGATAGGGCAGGACGCGCGTGAGATACCAGTGCCCCGCATCATCCTGGATTTCTCGCTCAACGGGAATCAGCCGGTTCAGAACAGACTCCGTGTCACTGCGTAGCTGTTCATACCCTAGGCGGTGCGTCAAGTCTGAGATAGGCCGGCCCCGGTCACTGATGCGGATATTGAACAGCTCCGCTACCCGGGGCGTAAATCGCAGAATGCGCAGCTCGCGATCGAGGAACAGCGTCGCAATGTCCGTGGCCGCCATCAGATTCTGCAGGTCGCTGGAGAGCTGGGTCAGCTCATCGACTTTGTGCCGGTTCTCCTGGCTTACGGTCTGGAGTTCCTCGTTGATGCTCTGCAGCTCCTCCTTCGATGTCTCGAGCTCCTCCATCGTGGAGCGCAATTCTTCGTTGGAAGACTGCAGCTCCTCGTTCGCCGCCTTCATCTCTTCACGACTGCTTTCGTACTCCTCAATAATCGCCTGCAGGTGCTGACGCGAGGCACTCAGCTCCTTCTCCAGACCGGCAATACGCTCGGCCTCCGGGCCCTGCTGAAGAGCCGTGGCAGAACCGGTGTAAGTGAAGTCGCCGGTGAGCTGAGGCTGCTCACTGAAGAGGATCAGCACATAGCCATCCTCTTCCGTTGAAGCTGCAGGCCGCACGTGCATCACAACGGGAGCCGAGTGGCCATTGAATCGAACAGGGATAGGTCTTGAATCGAGAGGCTCGCGCCTGGCCCTGGCCTGCTGCAGCAGAGACCGCAGTTCCATCCGCAATTCTTCACGCACCAGCTTTAGTATGCTTGAGGTCAACGGGCCACCTGGATGCACCAGGTACTTTCCGCCGTGCTCCGATAGATGTACCAGCTTGTCGTCAGGCGCCACCAGGATGCTGGGCGGGGCAAATCGCTCAAGCAGGTTTTGATGGACAGCCTCGTACGGAGCGGGCCCGGGCAGATACTCGGGGTTCAGAACTCTCTCCAGGCCTGCCCTCACGTGTACAAGCGGGAAGACAGGCAGGCGCGGTTCCGGCCCCTGCACATTGCGCTTGCGATAAAGACACATGTTCTTGTCTTCGGTCCGGAACAGTTCCGTGGCTTCCAGGGTCTCGGACGTACCTAGAAGCAGGTATCCATCCGGGGCGAGCGCGTAGTGAAATAAGTCGAAAACGTCGTTCTGCACTGAGCGATCAAGATAAATCAGCAGATTGCGGCATGAGATGAGATCGATGCGCGAGAAGGGCGGATCCGCAAGTACATTGTGGGGGGCAAAGACCACGAGATCGCGAACCTGTTTGCGGATGCGGTATCCACCGTTCTCCTTCACAAAAAACCGCTTCAGCCTCTCAGGGCCTACATCGGCTTCGATAGCACTTGGATAGACTCCGTCGCGAGCCGCGTTTAAGGACTGCTTGTGGAGATCGGATGCAAATACCTGTATCTGCGGGGAAGCCTCACTTCGCGCGGCTTCCTCCATCAACAGGATTGCCAGCGAGTAGGCCTCCTCGCCGGTTGCGCAGCCTGCTGACCATACACGTATGGTGTCCTTGGCTCCCTTTCCTTTAAACAGCATGGGCAGCGTTTCGTTTCGCAGCTTCTCAAACACGTCAGGATCGCGAAAGAAGCGAGTCACCGTAATGAGCAGATCGTCCGCCAGGGCGCGAGCCTCTTCAGGCTGCTCCCTTAGCCGCTCAACATACCGGCCGAAGTCTTCAATGTAATTCAGCTGCATCCGTCGGGCGATCCGGCGGAGAATCGTAGGAGGTTTGTAGCGGCTGAAGTCCCGCTCCGTGCGTGTTTTTAGGATGGCCAGGACCCTGGACAGAAGAATGCGTTCGTTCTCCTGGTCCTGCTGGTTATCGCAGGGCAGACTTACCCAGGGATCCGTCTGGACATACCGGAGCACCGCTTCCGGCATTTTGGCGACAGGCAGAACGCGATCCACCAGGCCGGTGGCAATCGCACTCTGCGGCATGCCGTCAAACTCGGCCTCATTGGGGTCCTGAACTATAACGATACCGCCCCTCTCCTTGATCTCCTTTAAACCCGAGCTGCCGTCTGAACCTGTGCCGGTCAAAACAATCCCGATAGACCGACCATCATGAGCCTTGGCCAGGGTGCGGAAAAAATGATCGATCGGAGCACGTTCGCCCCGCTCTGTTTCCAGCTTCGAAAGCCGCAAATGTGTATCGATCGCGTTCAGGTTAGCTTTAGGGGGGATTACGTAGACATTATCTTTTTCAAGCCGCGTAGTCTCAGTCACCTGGTGCACCGGGCAGCGCACACTGGGCTGGAGCAGATCGGAGAGATGGCTCTTGTGCTAAGGCGAGAGGTGGACGACAACGACGAAGGCGAGCCCACTGTCTGCGGGCACATGTTTGAAAAAGTTCTTGAGCGCGCGCAGGGCTCCAGCCGACGCCCCAATCCCGACCACGACCGGTTCCGCTGATGCAGCTTGCGACGGCCGCCGTTTACCGCTTTTCAACTTCTTCGTTTCCATTGGACTCGACCCCTCATGCCAACAATAGACCGTTCTTCGCGTCGTTTTGCGCCTCAGAGATCTGCAAACGGTAAGGAAACGAAGAAATCCTGCCTGCAACCTTATTGTGCCTGGACTCTATCACCGGTCGGAACGGGTCTTCCCGTGCGGAAACAGCCGGGTTGGCATTCGGTATTTGCAGCAGCGGCAGATTCCGGCTGCCGGTCGATTACAACCGTACCCGGGCAGATCCATTGTCGCGTGACATCAGCATCCACGAGTGAAACCGGCTGGCTGCACGATTCGGCATTGATAAAGCATGTGCCCACAGACAGTGTGCCTGCGAGAGACTGTCTACAAGAATGAACACCTCGGCAAAACCCTCGCGGGATGAATCTTGCCGAGCCGGCCGCTCGCATCTGACCGTCCATATGAGCAGGAAGTCAGTTCTCATCGCAGACGATCACCCCCTTGTGATAGAGGGGATCACCAGCCTGCTGCGAACTGAATTCGAAGTTTTGGGAAGTGTCTCGAATGGGCGCGATCTGATTTCCGCTGCCGGGTACCTCCGGCCAAACCTAATCACCCTGGACATTGGCATGCCTGAGCTGAATGGCGTGGAGGCAGCGGCACGATTGAGAAGGTCCTGCCCGGAAACGTTGCTCGTGTGCGTTACCCAGCAAAATGACATCGAGTACCTCACGGCGGCATTTCGCGCCGGTGTTGCTGGGTTTGTTTCAAAGCAGGAGGCCTCCTCTGAACTTGTGGATGCCCTCAGAACCGTATCGAAACAGCAGGTATACGTCACGCGTTCGCTGCGGCCCTGCTATGAGAAGCTGCTGCGCGAGAATCCGGGCAGACTGAAAGCAAGTGGGTCCGTGCTTACCCCTCGCCAGTGCGAGGTTCTGCAGTTGATCGCAGAGGGCAAGACGCCCCGGGAGATCGCCACAGACCTGCATATCTCGCCCAGGACGGTTGAGTTTCATCGCGGCAGCATCGCCGATGTACTCGGCTTACACTCCGCTGCGGAGCTGACCCGGTATGCTCTGGAGCATCGCAACGCCTCCCATTGATAGCCACCTCCCGCCGCGCAAACCAGAGTCTTGAGTACAGCGAGTGAGCACGCGAATGAGGAGCACAACTTCCAAGGTAGCCAGCGGAAAGATCGGGCGTATCCCTAACAGGTAAACTACGCTCGCCCAATTGAATCCGAAATTGACGAAAGGCTCATAAAAGCACCTGCGGCTGCTCTAAAAAGTGGATGTCGGCTCCGAACATGAATCCATCCGTCCAGGTCGCACTGCTGGTCCCGAGGGGAAACCGACCTCCACGCCCGTTGAAGGTCTGCGGATTTTCGTCCGCCGTGTTTAGCCGATACATCGCTTACGTAAAGGTGCCCTCAACTTTCAGCGCTGGGCAAATCTATGGCAAAACTCATATTCATCTCTGGCAGATGGGGTGAGTGGTGCGGGCGGGGGGACTTGAACCCCCACGACCTGTTAGGGTCTGCGGATTTTCATACCACTTCGGCTTTCGCCGCCCCGCCAGCGGCGGGTTCGTGGTCTGGACTATACCTTCACCATCCTTACGCAAGGGTCAGGCGCTGCCCGTCTAGTCTCTACACCTTCCCGGAGAGGCTTCCGGGCTTGGCTCGGGATTGCCATTCAAGGTTTCCCCGACTTTGAGCAGTTCTACTCCGCCGGTTTCCCGGCGGGCACTCAATTTTTTAAGTCCGCTGTGTCTGCCTATTTCACCACGCCCGCGCGAAGTGACAACGATTCCCATGATAAAGCAAGCTTCCATTCACTTATAAAGAACCTGCAGCGTATTCAGCGATTCGAGAGCAGCGCCTTGCCGCCGGATTCGCGCAGGTTTGTGACGGTTCCAAAGTGACTAAGATCGCGGGAACGCTTTTCCTGATCGTAAGTGAGCAGGAAGACGCGATGCGGGCCTTGCCAAAGGTTCCTGAGGTCGGCATCGGAGACAAAGATGTTTGGGGCGTCAGGCCAGAAGCTTCCAAACCAGGGTCCGTTCACGCGGCCGTTGACGAGTAGCGCCGGTTCTTCGGTGTAGAAGAGCAGCGACGAACCCGAGGTCAGCTCGCCGTCAATAAGGATGACGTCACCTGGCCGGTGAATAGCATTGATCGTATGCGCCATATCCTGTGAGCTGAGGATTGGGTTGAAGCGTTCGTAGGCCGTGTGCGCAGCCAGAAGCACGACCGTCATTGCTGCGGCAATGAGAAGGTTGGCCGCGTAGGTCCTCCCGGTGCGGCGCAACAGGTGACTGCCCGGTCCGAGCAGCAGCATCGAGCCTGCGACCCACCATATAGGCATGCGAAAGAAGCCCATCGCACCGCCGGTGAGATCGAATAAATGCCCGAGCGATAGGTTGTAGAGTGCGGGGTTGGAGGTGAGGAGCTGGTCGAGGGTGACACCGGGCAGGGGCGAGGGGGCAATGAGGGCGAAGAAGACGCAGGCGAAAAAGAGAAGCGTCCCGAGCGGGACGAGGAATAGGAACGAGGCCCGGACTGTACGGCGCAGCGCGTCTGCCTGAAAAGGTGAGGTGGCGCATGGAGGGCAGGGCAGGTGGTCGGCTGCAGCCAGGAGACCTCCTACGAGGAGAGCGAGGGCGGGCAGCGCGGGCAGGTGGTAATACTCCTGGCGGGCGGAGAGAGTAAAGAACCCGAGGACGAGACCGCTCCAGAGTAGCAGTGCCACCGAAGCCTCGCCAATGCGAGAACAGTGCGGCAGCCGTGCGCGCCACTGCTGGACGGCGCCGATTACAGCGGAGGGCAGGAAGGCGGCCCATGGCGCCAGCCAGACGGCCAGCAGAAACCAGAAGATGAGAAAAGGAACCTGGCCATAGTCATGCGGAATGCGCCGGCCGAGGAAACGTGCGATGTGCTCGTTGTAGAGATAAAACCAGGCCCAGCCGGCGCGCGCGGGGAGGCCGACGCCGGGAGGCATGGGAACGGCGGGATTTCGCAGGGAGGCGAGAATATGCCACGGAGCCGCCACAAGAAGGAATGAAGCTGCACATCTGAGTGGGCTAAGCTTCCTGACCAAGGGAAGTTGCCGCGTACACGCCAGGTAAAGCAAGGCGAAACCGACGGGGAAGATTGCGCCGATCAGACCTTTGGTCAGCACGCCGAATCCCACGGCTGCGCCAAAGCCGATCATGGGGAGAGCCGTGGATCCGGCAGCCTCCCGGGCGCGCTCCAGCGCAATCAGAAAGAGATGGACAGCGAGCGTCAACCAGAGCGCGATCAGCATGTCTGGGATGTAGAAGCGTGTGTACAGGTAAGGGCCGACAGAGAGCGCCATTGCGAGAGCGGCATACAGACCGGCACGATCCGGGCGGATTGCAGGAGATATCCCGGCAAAGAGGCGGACTCCGAGGGCGTAGACCGAGAAGAGCAGCGCGAGAACGCCAATGGCGAGGGGCAGCCGGGCGGCCCAGGCGTGGACTCCGAAAATGTGCATGGATCCGGCCGCGAGCCAGTACATCAGGGGAGGCTTGTCGAAGAAGCGGACCCCGTCCACGTACGGAGTGACATAGTCGTGGCGCTGGAGCATCTCGCGGGAGACCTCGATGTAGACGGAGTCGACGTCGTCGAGCAGTGCAGGCGAGAAAATGCCCCCGAACTGGAGAATAAGCCAGGGCACGACGATGAGCCCGAGAGAACTGACGCGCCATCGTCGCGCAGCCGCGAACGGTTTGGAGGACTCAGTTAAGAGAGCAGAAGTCACAATCGGAAATCTACGTTCCTGGTCAGTGTTCCGAAGCGGCTATCCATCAAGTGACAGTCACCGGTGACCCGCCCCGCATTACAGAAGAAGATGGATCGGCTTGCGTGGTTCGGTTCAGCCCGTGTTCAGGGGCGTATTGGCGCGAGTGTAGCTCAAGTGAGTGCCTCAAGCAACACGGCTGAGCTGTTGTTGCTGCTGCCTCGTTTGCCGCCGCCGTCGTGCGGAGAGAGCGAGAGCTATTAATGCGCAGCTTTCCACCGCGGTCGTATCGCCGTCTTGTCCTCAGCGCTGGGGCTGAGAACTCGCCCGGGTTTGATCTCTGGGCGCCGAGTGAGGCCCGCAGTCATCAGCCGGGCAGGGGTCCTTGATAACAACCTGTTGACTCTCCACGGCTAGTCTCCCGATCTCTGCTCTTCCATCTTTCCCCAAGAGGCAGGCAGAAGAATCGAAAACATTGTGACTTGACGTCTATTGCGACGGGACCTGCTCACGGGACCTGCTCAGTAGATCCATGCCGGTTGGGCCGGTGGCTGCGGCGTCTTTTCGCGGCATACCACTCGTCAAGCGAGGCCTGCTCGCGGCGGCCTTGCTCCAGAGCCAGCCGCTCGCGTTCCTGTTCGAGCAGGAGGTCTACTCGCTGCCTGTCCTGCCTGTATGTGAGGTATTCCGCCTGGACCGTCTGCAGGCGAAGGCGCTGCGCTTCGACCACAGGCACCAGCTGCTGCTCGTCCCAGGAGGCAAGCATGCGAGCGGCCTCCAGCATCGGCCACGAAGACTCCTGTCCAGGGGAGAGCGCAGATTCCACGCGATCCCTGGGCTGCGCAGACCAGTGGGCAAAGAGATCACGCCGCATGCTGCGCGTGAGCCCGGCAGCCTCGGCCTGCGCCTGTTCAATGCGGTTCACCTGCGCCGCTTCTGCCTCAACGCGGGCGCGAGCTGCCTCTTCCATCAGAGCGCGCACCTTTTGCAGCCGGCGAAATCCGCTCATGAGTGCGCGATGCGTTCAGCCAGCTCCAGAAGCTGGGCTCTGGATTCATCCAGGGACACGCATTCGGAGGCGTCCTGCATAAGAAAGCGCTGTATCTCTGGCCGCGAGCGCAGGGCACAGTCTAAATTGGCGTCCGCTCCGGGCTTGTAGGCGCCGATGCGCACCAGGTCCTCTGAACGCGCGTAGACAGAGAGCATGCGCCTGAGCACGGCCGCTGCCGCCTTGTGCTCAGGCGTGACGACGGCGGGCATGAGGCGGCTGACCGAGTCGAGCACCTGAATGGGCGGATACCAGCCCTCGGCAGCCATCGCGCGCGAGAGCACCACGTGACCATCGAGCAGGGAACGGACTGTATCTACGAGTAGGTCCTGCTGGTCGTCACCCTCCATCAGCACGGTGTAGAAAGCCGTAATGCTGCCAGAGCGGAAGCGGCCCGCCCGCTCCACTAGTCGCGCCAGCCGCGAGAACACAGACGGCGTGTAGCCCTTCGCCGTGGGCGGCTCCCCTGCGGCCAGACCCACCTCGCGCGCTGCCATGGCATAGCGCGTCAGCGAATCGAGGATAAGCAGCACGTGCTTGCCGCGCGCGGCAAAATACTCTGCAACAGAGGTGGCCGAGAGCGCCGCGCGCATGCGCAGCAACGGCGACTGATCCGAGGTGGAGACGACGACGACGGCGCGTCTGCGACCCTCCTCACCCAGGCTGTCCTCCAGAAATTCTCCCACCTCGCGGCCACGTTCCCCTACCAGCCCCACCACCACCACGTCTGCCGCGGTGTTGCGCGTCATCATGCCGATCAGCGTGCTCTTGCCCACTCCCGAACCGCCGAAGATGCCGATACGTTGTCCACGCCCCACCGTAAGGATGCCGTCAATGGCGCGAATGCCGGTGCCAAGCGTCTCGCGAATCGCGACACGGTCGAGCGGATTGGGAGCGTTGCCGTCGATTGAGACGATGGCGTGCGCAGACGGCGTACGGCCACCATCGATCGGATGGCCCCGTCCGTCAAGCACGCGCCCGATTAGCTGTTCGCCAACCTCGATGTGGGGCGTGATTCCAAGGCCTGAGACCTGGTCTCCATAGCGGATACCCTCGGTCGAATCCAGCGGCATCGAGAGCACCCGGTCTTCGCGAAAGCCGATGACCTCCCCTGCGTGTCGCCGTCCCTGTCCGTCGACGATCTCGCAGCACTCGCCCACAGAACACAGCGGACCGACCGACTCGATCGTCGGGCCGGCTGCCTCAACCACGCGGCCTCGCCATTGCCAGGCCGGACGTTGGCGCAGCCGTGTGAAGTAGGTGCCGAGCAGCATCAGGCCGTCACCCGGGAACCAATCGTCGCTTCGCTCGCGCATTCGCTGGTCGTGCGCTGGCGCTTTTCGAGCAGGTCGAAGAATCCTCGCTCGATCTCTGCAAGCTGCGCCTTCACACTCAGGTCAATCGCTCCGAGTGTCGTCTCTATCTCGCAATCGCCCTGGCTGAGTGCCGGATCGGCCACGATCTGCGGGCGCACAGGCATGTTCGGCTGCAGCCGCAGCATTTCGGTCCATAGCGGCTCCTCGGTGGCCGGCACGCGCAGGCGAATCCCAGTCGCATCGGCAAGCTGGCCGAGCGCCACACGCACGGCGCCTGCAAGCAGCAGCGGATCTAACTGCGCCTCGCGATGCAGCACACGAGCGGCAATGCTCAGAGCCAGGCGAACCACTTCGTGCTCCACCTGGGCAAAGTAGTCCTCGCAGTTCTGGTGAAAGCGCTCCATGGCCGACTGCAGTCGCGCGGCGATGGCCAGCTGTGCCTGGGCCTGCTCACTGCGAGCCTCGGCGCGTGTCTCCAGGATCCCGGCCTCACGCGCAGCTGCAATTGCCTCCCGGGAACGAACCTCCTGCTGCTCAAGCTCGCCTGTAAGCGCCGCGATGCGCTGCTCTAAGACCGCAATCCTCTCGTCGCCCTTGGTTTCTGTGTACGTGCCGGCCTCCGCCTGAGGCTCGTTCGCGTAATCTGGCTGCTGCTCGAGCGCAAACGGCAGCAGCGCTGGAGCGGTAGAGGGCCACTCCGGATATTCAAGCTTTTCAACGTTCCACTGCATCTGCTGCTCCGTCGCTCTTTCGCCGTTCGTTTCGCGCTTCTGCTGTCTGCCAAGCTAGCTAGACCATCAGGTCATCGCCCTGCTCGATCTTCAGGATTACCTTGCCGTCTGCCTCCAGCTTGCGCGCTATCTGCAGAATCTCGCTTTGCGCGCCGGAGACCTCGCGGGCGCGCACCGGTCCCAGCACCTCCATGTCTTCCTTGAGCATTTCGACTGCGCGCGACGACATGGAACGGAAGACCTGCGCCCGCAGGTCTTCGCGCGCGCCCTTGAGCGCCAGGGCAATGGTGCGTTTCTCCACCGCGCCCACGATTTCGCGCATGCTCTGTGGCGGCACAGTGACCAGGTCTTCAAAGGTGAACATGAGGTTGCGAATGTTGAGCGCGACCTCGGGCTCCCTCTCTTCGACCGATTCCAGTATCTTCTTTGCCTGGTCCGCGTCGAGCCGGTTCAGCAGGTCAGCCACCGCCTTGAAGCCCGAGTACGCCTTGCGGCTCGGGTCGCCGCCCACCTTCTCAAGCCGGCGGTGCAGGATGTGTGCGACCTTCTGCGCCATCTCCGGGGAGAACTGGCGCATCTCCGCCAGGCGGCGAATACCGGCCACCTTCTGCTCCTCGCTGAGGCTGTTCAGCACCAGCGAAGCACGCTTGGGATCAAGGTGCGCAAGCACCAGTGCCACGGTCTGCGGATGCTCACCATCAAGGAACTTGCCCAGCTGCTGCGGGTCCACCTTCTGCAGCATGGCAAGATTGCCATGACTCTCTTCCTGCGCACGTTTCACCAGCGCCAGCAGGTCTTCCGCCCGCTGCTTGCCAAAGCTCTCCACCAGCAGCCGCGTCGCATACTCAAGTCCGCCGTGCATCATGTACTGCTGCGTCTTGAGCATCTCGTGGAACTCCTCCAGCACCTCGCAGGAGATCTCCGGCGGAATGCCCTTCAGGTCGGCAAGTTCTTCAGTCAGCCGCTGCACATCGTTGTCCGGCAGGCTTTGCATAATCTTCTTGCCCAGCTCATCGCCCACCGCCACCACCAGGATGGCGGCCCTGCGCAGGCTGCTGAGCCTGCGGGTGCCACGCTCGAAGGGTGCCGCGGCCGGAACCCCGGCCGGAGAGGCAGGGGTAAGCGAGGTCCCCGGAATTGTATTCGCGGGCGTGCTTGGAATCTGTGCCGTGGTCGCCATCCTCTGTCTCTCTTCCCTTACTCTGTGTGAATCCAGCTCTGCAGCAGTCGTGCCGTCTGGGCCGGGTCGCGCCGAATCTGCTCGGCCACGTTGTCAAACACGAGCTGCGCCTGCTGCCGCTGCTTCTCCACCGCTGCCTGCTCCTCGGTGAGCAGCAACGCAGGGCCGCCGCCTGCCCGCGCGCCTGCCTCCATCTCGCCGGCGGCTGCCAGGTGCAGGTTGCCTCCGGCAGCGGCCGGCGCGAAATCCAGCCGCCGCAACATGGGGCGCAACACGAAGAGGAAGAGCCCGAGCAGCCCGGCGCCGATCATGCCGTAACGCAGCAGCCCGCTCCAGTCCTCCGCACCCTGCCGCAGACGCTCGGCGAAGCCCGCCAACGCCGGCGCGCTGTTGTCCTCAAAGGCGATATCTTCCACGCTCACCTGGTCGCCGCGCGCAGCGTCAAAGCCGATCGCTGCCTGGGCGAGCTCTTGGATACGCTTCATCTCATCGGTCGTGCGCGGCTGCCAACTCACCTCGCGTCTACCCCTCTGCATGCGGTGGTTGATCAGCAGGGCCGCCGTGATGCGGCGCACCCTGCCCGCGCCCTGCAGCGTGTGGCGCACACGCCTGGACGCGCCGTAGGTGCCGCTCTCCTGCTTCAGGTTTTGCCCACCTGCGTTCTGCGAGGGAAACAGGGGAGGCTGCACATTGGGCGCATTGCTCGCCGTGCCGGGAACACCGGAGGCCGCCGGCTGGGTGCCGCTCGTCTGCTCGCTGCGCTGCATGGAAAGCGTGACCACGTTGTTCGGATCGTAGGTCTCATCGAG
>CAYQYM010000022.1:0-13541 GCA_964421715.1 uncultured Acidipila sp. | reverse complement strand
GGTGGGCGCCGGGCATGCTGGCTGCGAGGCCGCGATGGCCGCGGCGCGCATGGGCCTGCGCACCGCGCTCTTCACGCTGAACCTGGACCTGATTGCGCAGATGTCCTGCAATCCGGCCATCGGCGGCATCGCGAAGGGTCACTTGGTGCGGGAGGTGGATGCGCTGGGCGGCATCATGGGCGAGGTGGCGGACGCGGTCGGCATCCAGTTCCGGCTCCTGAATACCTCGCGCGGACCGGCCGTTTGGTCGCCGCGCGCGCAGTGCGACAAGCAGCAGTATCGCGTGAAGATGCGCGAGCGGCTGGAGGCGCAGCCGGGGCTCTTTATCAAGCAGGCCGAGGTGGTTGACGTCGTGGTGGAGAACGGCGCGCGCGCGACGGGACTGAGGCTGCGCGACGGGCGGGCCATCCTCGCCGGGGCGGTCGTGATCACAACCGGCACCTTTCTGAACGGGCTCATTCACTGCGGTGAGGAGCAGTTCCCGGCCGGCCGCAGCGGTGAGCCCCCGGCCATTCTGCTGGGTGAGGCGTTGAAGCGCCTGGGCCTGCGCGGCTGCCGGCTTAAGACCGGCACGCCGCCGCGCCTGGACGGCCGCACCATCGACTGGAGCCGCTTTGACGAGCAACCAGGCGATGCAGACCCGACGCCCTTCAGCTTTCGAACCAAGGCGCTGCCAATGCGGCAGGTCTCCTGCCATATTGCCACCACTACGCCGGAGACGCTGCGCATCATCCGCGAAAACGTGCATCGCTCGCCCATGTACTCGGGGCAGATCAGCGCGGTGGGCCCGCGTTACTGCCCGTCGATCGAGGACAAAATCGTGCGCTTCCCGGACAAGGAGCAGCACCAGTTTTTTCTGGAGCCTGAGGGGCTGAACACGCACGAGGTCTATGTCAACGGCATGTCCACCTCGCTGCCAATGGATGTGCAGTGGCAGATGGTGCGCTCGATCCCGGGCCTCGAGCAGGCAGAGATGCTGCGGCCCGGCTACGCAATTGAATACGACGCGATTGACCCGACGGAACTCGACCGCTCGCTGCGCGTGAAGAGGTTTGCCGGTCTCTACCTGGCGGGGCAGATCAACGGCACCTCGGGCTATGAAGAGGCGGCCTGCCAGGGGCTGATGGCCGGCATCAACGCGGCGCTGGCCGTGCGTGCAAAGGAACCGTTCACGCTGGACCGCACGGAGGCCTACACCGGCATCCTGATTGACGATCTCATCTCAAAGGGCACCAACGAGCCTTACCGCATGTTTACCTCGCGCGCGGAGTTCCGACTGCACCTGCGAATCGACAACGCAGACCGCAGGCTCACCCCGCATGGCCGCAGGCTGGGGCTGATCGACGACGAAGCCTGGGCGGCCTATGAGCAAAAGCAGGCGCGCGCGGTGGCGATTGAGAAACTGCTGGCTACCGGCAAGGCGCGGCTCGAACTGCTGCCAGAGATTGGCGCTCTGCCCGCGACCGCAGGCCAGACCTGGGCGCAGCTTCTGAAGCGTCCTGAAGTCAGCATCGAAGCACTCTACCCCGCCCTGCGCGTGGAGCTTGAGACCGCGCTGCCGGGCTGGATTGCTGAGAGCGGTCCGCTGCCCGCGCAGGTGCGGAACGAACTGCGGTCCGTCGAGACAGAGATCAAGTATGCGGGCTACCTCGACCAGCAGCGGAAGTCGATTGAAAAGCTGAAGCGGGCCGAGGAGTGCGTCATTCCTGAGTCGTTTGACTACAACACGGTGAGCGGCCTGTCGCGGGAGATGCAGGAGAAGCTCTCGCGCGTCCGCCCGCGGACCATCGGACAGGCCAGCCGCATTCCCGGCGTCACGCCGGCCGCGCTCTCGCTGGTGAATGTCTACATTGAGATTCAGGCAAAGCGCGGCGCACAGGGAGCAGGGCAGCCGGCCTGAGGCGTTCTACACTGAGTAGTGAACCGCCTGCGCATCGCAACAATCGATTTCCTGAATCCCGCTCCATTGATGTGGGACTTCGAGCACCCTCCGGAGCAGGAGCGGCTTGTTGAGCGCTACTCCATCTCCCGCTCCACCCCGTCGGAATGCGCGGCGAAGCTGGCTGCCGGTACCGCGGACATAGGGCTCATTCCCGTCGCGGCGTATGCTTCGATTCCCGGGCTCTCCATCATTCCGGGCTGCGCCATCGCCTCGCTCGACTACATCCGCTCCATCATCCTCGTGGTCCGCGGGGAACCGGAGCAGGCCCGCACCGTCGCCCTCGATACTTCGTCGCGCACGTCGGCTACGTACACGCGCATCCTCTTCTACCGCTACTGGAACCGATCGGCGCAGTTCCTTGAGGCCGCGCCCGATCTGGATGCAATGCTGGCAGCAGCCGATGCCGCTTTGCTGATCGGCGACCCCGCACTGCTGGCTCTCGAAGACCGCGAACTCCGGCAGCAGCGCACCGGGGAGCAGCTCACCTATCTCGATCTCGGGCACGAGTGGCGCATGCGTACCGGCGTGCCCTGGATATCGGCCTTCTGGGCCGTGCGCGACGCCGCGCTCGAGTCGCGCGATCGCGCGGCGCTGATCTCAGACTTCAACCTTTCGCGTGAACATGGCCAGGAGCACATCGAGGACCTCGTGGCCGAGTGGTCCGAGCGCATCCGCGTGCCGGCCGAGACGGTACGCGCCTACCTGAGCGGCAATATTCACTATGAACTCGATGCGGCGTGTATAGAGGGGCTGGAATTGTTTTTCAGATACGGGCAGAAGTGCGGGACCCTGCCCGTTGTGCAGAAACTCAATTTCCTGGAAGCTGCACCTGGGGGCTCCTAGGGCTGAATAGGGGCAGGACCGCGACAACTGAAAGAATAGTTCTGGCCTGAGTCACTGCAGGAAAAGCTGGCCAAACCACCTCCCGTGCTCTCACAGACGCTTCTCGCGGACGCGAGCGCGTTCGTGCAGTAACTACCTTGAAAAAACCTTATTCAGGACAGCTGCGTCAGCTCTTTGAACCTGCGAAGTTTGCAACTGTTACCGCGGGAGCGGTTACAGCTTGCCCCTGGACGAATTGCTTGATGGCCTTGTCTGTCATTTGTTGATCGAGCTTTAGGCTCGTGCCGCCCGATGTTACCGATTTGACGATGAGTAGAGCGTGGTCTCCTGGCGCAATTGCGAGTTTCGTCTGCCTATGCACAAGGGAGCTCAACGGAGCCTCCTTCCACCCTTCGCCTGCGATGACCGCACCCTTGCTGTCGTATACGATCAGCAGAAATTCTGCACTGGTGACATCTTTGGAGCGGGGTAATTCTAGATTCGCGTCGATCTCAGAGGTGTACTGAAAGGATTGCAGTCGCGCCGACAAGATTTTGGCCGGCAGTGGCTGATCGTGAAGCGTATTGACCGTCAACAGCACTGGAGCTTGCTGTGCGATCGCTGGAAGAGCAAATACAGCTGCTAGAAAGACAGAGATGAGCTTGAGCATATGAGATCCTCCGTTGGAAATCACACTCTTTTATGGCTGCAATGTCAAGAAAGTCGACGCGGCGAGCGCCCCCGCGCATGCCACTAGAGCGACCCGGCTCGAATCAAAAAGGACATGCTGTGCCGGACACTTAGAATGCGATCGGCTGAATCTGAATCCTACTGAGTGCGTGAATCTCCTCGGCTCATCGTCCAAACACGCTCATGCCCTTGCCTGGATGGTGCACCTCGGCGCACCGGGGCTCTTCGTCGTTTCTTTTCTGGACGCCTTCGTGATCCCGCTGCCCCTTCCCGGCAGTGCCGATCTGCTCATCCTGCTGCTGACTGCGCAGGGTGGCAACCCCTGGCTGATGGCGGGGCTGGCCATTGCGGGCACGGTGAGCGGCGGCTACATAAGCTGGAGCGTGGGCAAGCGCGGCGGCGAGCCGATGCTGGAGAAGTTGGTGCGCAGGCGCATTCTCAACCGCGTGAAGCGGTGGACGGAGTCGCGCGGCGCTACGGCCGTCTTTGTGGCGACCATCCTGCCGCCGCCAGTGCCGCTCACCCCGTTCCTGATCGCCTCGGGCGCGCTGGCCGTGCCCAGGCACAGATTCCTGCTGGCCTTCGCCGGCGCGCGCACGCTGCGCTATGGGCTGATGGCGTGGCTGGGCGTGCATTACGGGCACGTCATCGTGCACGCATGGACCACATACCTGTCGCGCTACTCGACGCCCATCCTGGGCATCTTTCTCGCGCTTGTGGTGGGAACAAGCATCTACGGAGGGTGGAAGTACCGGCAGCTTACGCGTGAGCCTGCGCCGGCCTGAGGCGCACGGCTCTTCAAAATTTACCGCGGCTGGCCCGGCACAGGGTGACCCAGTGTGCCACCCAGGGGCGTGCCGCCGATGAAGAGATTGAGCGTTCCATCGAAGGTAGCGTGTCCCGTGACAGGCTGCGTGTTGCCGGCGCGAACCAGCGTGGACCGTGTGATGGTGAGGTCCCGGTTCTCGATCGTGCCCTCGGCGCTCCAGCGGTCGAAGTGTTCGGCGAGCGCGCCCTGCGACCAGTCGAACTGAAAGGTTCCCGCGCCCGAGGCGGCGAGCTCGGCTGCGGTGAAGCCCTGCAGCTTAAGGGTGAGGTTCGCCGTGGCCGGGCCGCCGCCCCAGTGCTGCGCCAGCAGAGCGGCCACCGCGGCCGTGTCTACGTGGCCGAGAGCCGCCTCCAGTGTGTAGGCCGGCGCACCGCTTGAAGCATCCATGCTGCCGGTGACGTGTACGACGCCGGAGAGCATGCGCGCATCGAGGGAGCGCAACTGTGCACGACGGCCGGCGATGGTGAGCGCCGCCGTGACCTCGTGCAGGGGAAGCCTGCCCAGCATCAGCTCAGCCGTGTGCACCGTGCCTTCCATGGCAGGCCAGTCTGCGGAGGAGCCCTGAACACGAGACAACAACGCCTGGACCAATGGCGCATGGCCGCCAGGGTTGACCAGTGCGGCTTCGAGCTCTGCGGCGCTGAGCCGCGGCGTCTCCAGGTCAAAGTGAGCCGGGCAGATTTCGCCCGCCGGGCAGGAGGCGGCAAGGCTCAGTGAGAGCGCCAGCGGCATTCCGTGGTAGGTAGCCGAGAGGCGGCTCCAGGTGATCCTGCCGGGGGCGAGGAGCGCGTCCGCAGAGGCGATTTCCACCGGCTGCGCGCTGCCGCCGAGAAAGCCCGGTTTCCATAGAGCGTCGGCCAGGTGCAGGGCCCCGGTGGCCGTCTCAGCCTGCGCTTCGCTGGCAGGCGCAAGCCACGGTCCGCGGACAGTGACGTCGACTGAAGCTGCTGCCGGCACGGAGCCGGTCTTGTGCCCGGCATCCTGCACGGGCGGCCTGCTGCTGAGCCCGTGCAGGATGCGTCCTCCTGCGCCGAGGGCGCGTGCGCAGGCAAGCAGCGGGGCGAGCGGCGCTGTCCCGGTGAGGTGCAGGGCAAACCCGCGCCGGGTGAGAACCGCATTGAACGTCAGCGGGAGAGCATCGCTGACCTGGAACGGCTCAATGCTGAGCAGAGCGGGGTCGCTCGCGGCATCGGCGGAATGGAAACCAGGTACTCGGCCAGCACCGCGGGGCGGCCTGTGCGGGGCCGAAGCTGAACCTGCGGCAAGGACGTGGAGCACGGGCAGGTGAAGGGGCGCTACGGTGGCGACCGTTCCGAGACCTGGACCGTTCAGGACAACTCCGGCCGCCGTGGCCTCACCGGCGAGCGAGAACGGCTGCGGCGCAAAGGTGAACCGGCCATCGACCCTGCCGGCGGCGGTTACGCCGGGGGCGGCATTGCGCCGCAGAAGGCGGAGCACCGAGAGCACTTCACCGGCGGGCACGTTGTCGAATGAGACGCTGAACTGGGGGCCGGCGGACCGCACCGTGAGGAGTCCTGTGCTGACCGGCGCGAGGCAGTTCAGGTTCTCAACCGTATGCGAGCCGTGGCGGTAGTCTCCGGCGCATTCGGCGGCGAGCGTAAGCGGCTCGGCTGCGGCAAACTCCTGCCGCTCGAGAGCCGCCACCTGCAGGTGCGAGGTGAGGTGGAGCTGCTCGACCCGTCCCTCGATGCGGCCCGCCAGGGTCACCTCCCCGCGCCAGCCCGCATCGCGGCCCAACAGCAGGCGAGACATCTGCCCGAGGGGCAAGCCGGTGAGCGAGGTACGCATGGAAACAGCCATCTGATCTATGCTGGCAGCGCGCGTCAGCGAGCCTTCCAGGCGGAGCAGGCCGGTGTCGCCCGGGTCTAGCGGCATATCGGTGCGGACGGGCTGACCCTCCAGGCGCAGCTGCCACTGGTCGGGCCGTGCCAGCCACATCGAGAAGTCCGCGGACTCAAGGGAAAAGGGGCGTTTTTCGGCCCCCTCCTTGAAGTTGATGCGCGCGTTCGTGGCCTCGATGTAAGGGAACCGCGGCGCGCTGCCGGAGAGCCGCTGCGCCGTGGGTGCATTCTGCACGTGCGAGGCCTGCAGCAGGATGGTGCCGAGGTTCCAGCGCCCGGCGGCATTGCGGGCCAGGTTCAGGCTTGGGGCGTCGAGCGAGATGCGGCTGGCCTCGAGCCTGCCCCGCCAAAGCGAGGTGAGGCGCATGGAGGCGACCACGGTGGGCGCGCACAGCGTGGGCTCGGCGCCGAATGCGGGGTCCTCCTGCACGGTGAAATCGGTGATTTCAAGACCCGGCGTGGGCAGCAGGCGCAGGTGCACGCTGGATAGCGTGACGGGGCGGCCCAGGCTGCCACTGATGGCTCCTGCGATGCGGCGCTGGTAGCGGCCCAGGTTCACCAGCGGCGGCACGAGGAACGCCGCCGCCAGCAGGGCCATGAGCGCCAGGAGCAGCCACAGCCTCCGGCGCAGGCGTACTGACCCCACGCTAGCGCACCAGGTGCAGCGTGCGCCGCCAGCGGGTCTGGTCAAAGAAGTGAACCACGATGTGACCGATGAACTGCACGCGGTCAGCAAGCGAGGTCTTGTCCACCTGGTCCTCGGGCGTAACGAACGACCAGTAGACAAACAGCGGGCGGCCGACGATGTTCTCACGGGGAACAAAGCCCCAGAAGCGGCTGTCCAGGCTGTTCGGACGGTTGTCGCCCATGGCGAAATATTTGCCCGGCGGAACGACCAGGTCTTCTCCGTGGATGTAGTCCGGAAGCGCAATACTCCACTCCGCTGTCACACCGCTGCCTTCGTTTGGAGGCACGGCAGGGAAGTCGTCGCGATACGGGTAGTAAACGGCATCCGAGGGCTTGGCGGCGTAGGGCTCATCCTGCGGCTGACCGTTCCGGTAGACGATGCCGTTACGCAGGTGAATGTGGTCGCCGGGAATGCCGATGACACGCTTCACGAGAAAAAGGTCCGGCTCGCCCGGCTTGTAGAAGACGATAATGTCGCCGCGGCTGACGTTGCGGTAGTGCACAAAGGGAGCCCAGTGCGTGGGCGGCGCAAGCGTGACGCGGTCCACAACGACGTGATCCCCCACGAGCAGGGTGCGGACCATCGACGAGGAGGGAATTTCAAAGTTCTGGAAGACGAAGGTGAGCACGAAGAGGCCCAGGACGAGCACTCCACAAAGGGAAGCAAAAAACTCCAGCGGGGTCTCTTCACTCTTGCGCTGCTTTTCAGCGGCTACTTCGACGGTCTGTGCCATAGGTTTCCTGAGTCTCCCATAGTTTTGTGTCCTATGGATCGAGCAGCTTTGCTGATTCCAGCGCCTGCGCTGCACATTGCAGGTTCCGTAGCCAGTGTAGCCGCCAACCGTGTAGCGAGGCTATGCGCCCTGGTGCAGAGCGGGCCGGGTTCAGCGCACGACACGGAACATGCGGTCCCAGCGCGCGAAGTCCACAACACGGTTGACCGGGTCGCTTTCGTGGCTGAGTTTATCATTCGGCAGGTCGGGCACATCGGTTGCGGAGGGGAGCCTCAGCGAGAAGTAAATGACGAACGGGCGGGCCACGATGGCGGCACGTGGCACGTAGCCCCAGTAGCGGCTGTCGCGGCTGTGATTGCGATTGTCGCCGAGGACGAAGTAGCGGCCGGGAGGCACCGTGATCTCGCCGTTGCGGACCTCGCTGCGCATCTCGAGCCACCACTTCGTGTCCACGCCAGGGTCCGTGTAGAGCGCGGCCGGGAACTGGTCGCGGAAGCTATCGCGGTAGTTGCCCTCGCGGATTACGTAGGATTCGGCCAGCGGCTGCCCGTTGCGATACACCTGCCCGTTGACCAGGTGGATGCGGTCGCCGGGGACGCCGATGACGCGCTTGACGACGTGATCCTGCGGATCGAGCGGAAAGTGAAAGACGATGATGTCTCCACGCGCCACATCGCGATAGGGCAGCAGCCAGCGCCAGACGCCGGGCGGCGCGTAGAGCGTCTTGTTCACCAGCAGGAAGTCGCCCACTAGCAGGGTTCGCTCCATGGACTCAGAGGGGATGCGGAAGGGCTGCACAACGAAGGTGAGCACGAAGAGCGCGATGACCAGCAGCGAGACGAAGGACCGCGCCGCGTCCAGCGGAGCCGGTAGCAGCGATGCCTGGTGGTGGCCGAGGGAGCGGACGGGCCGGTGGCTTGCGGGCTCCGCGGTGACAGCCCGGGCGGCGGCGGGCGAGCCGGCGTCAGCGCTCATCTTCGGCTCCGGTCCGGTGGACGGCGGCCGGGGTGCGGCTCACTTTTTCGAGCGCCCGGCGGGCGGCCTCCTGCTCGGCCATCTTCTTGGTGCCGCCGATGCCGCGGGCCAGTGTTCTACCTTCGCAGCGCACCTCGACGAGGAAGCGCTTGCGGTGGTCAGGACCGCTCTCGGCCTTGACCGCCTACTGCGGCGGACCGGCCTTGCGGGCCTGCAGCCGCTCCTGCAGCGCGGACTTGTAGTCACCGAGGCCGCTGCCCTGGGTGAGGCCGGCGCGCAGCGGCTCGACGCTCGGCGCGATCACCTCGCGCTCCACAAGCTGCGCGGCCGGGCTCAGTCCACCGTCAAGATAGATGGCGCCGAGCACCGCCTCCATGGCGTTGGCCAGCAGAGCCTGCTTGCGGCGGCCGCCGCTGCGCTCCTCACCCCGGCCCAGCCGCAGGAAGGGCCCAAGCTGCAGCCGCGCGGCTACCTGACCGAGGTGGCGGCGGCTCACCAGCGAGGCCCGCAGTCGGGTGAGGGCGCCCTCGTCGAGCGCGGGATAGCGCCGCAGCAGAGACTCGGCGGTGATCAGACCTACGACCGCATCGCCCAGCAGCTCAAGCTGCTCGTTATCCGCATACTCTTCGGGGACGGCGGTGCCGGGTTCGGCCTGCTGATGTTCATAGGACAAAGAGCTGTGGGTAAGCGCGCGGATGAGCAATGATTTCCGGACGAAGAAGTACCCGAGTTTGCGCTCAAGCGCCTCGAGCTCAGACGGATTCATTTGGTCGCCCACCTGTTTCTACTCTATTTGATTGCGCAGGATAGGCGCCAAGCCGCCGTGCCAGCCGTGTTTATTCCACTTGCCGAGCTTGAACAGGGCTCGGGCGCAGAGCAGTTAGCCGGCGCGCGGTCACAAAGTGCTACTCGTTCGGATTCGGCACCGGGTCGCCATCCTCAACCAGGACGGCCGAGGTGCCGAGCACGTCGAAGCTCTGCGGAGCGGCTCCGGCGGCTGCGAAGGTGACGCGCAGGGGTTCGCGCTGCCAGATGGCAGGAGCGCAGGCCGGCTGGGGATGCTCCTCGGGGCTCCAGCCGGCGAGCTTCTTCTGGACCAGCGGCCTGCGCCCGGCGATCTGCGCCACCACGGCATAAAGGTGCTTGCCCGGTGCGTGGACTCCGCAGTAGGCCGCGTAATCGCGGAACCAGACCAGGTCGGAGACCGCCGGGTCGTAATCCGGCAGCTTGAGGGCGAGCACATGTCCGCTGGTGCGATCGATCAGCAGCCAGGGCCCGCGCTGCCAGACCCAGTGTTCCCGGCTTTCGGTCGGGAGCGCATCGTTAAGGCGGACGGCCCGCCGCACGGCAAAGCTGCGGTCGGTGACGTCGTGTGCCTCTCCGGTCGTCCACTCCTTGATTTTGCCGTCCACCACTAGCGGCCGCACCCGGAGCGCGGACTCGCCGGTGCGCCAGCCGGCAGGATCCCCCTGGGCGGAGTAGGGCATGCTGCGCGAGGCTCCAAGCGCAACGGCGTGGACCTTGGCGGCCGCGGCGCGCGCAGCGTAGGGAAAGCCCAAGAGCAGCAGGGCCACAGCGGCACACGTGAGCCGGTTGGTTTTGATTTCTTGCAGCGGAGGCATGTTGGACAGAGCCTAACCCGGCGGCTGCGCCTGGGCAAGATTCCCTCCGTGCTCCGCGCGTGAAAGGGAGTGCGGCTAGCACGAAAGTGTTAGTCGCACTCCCACCCTCGGTCTCGCCCTTGGGCGGGAAGTGGGATTCCAGGATCTGCCGCTCGGGGAGATGCTCGAAGTGTGAAGAGCGAATCGGCCTAGGCGCATAGCTCGGCAGATAGAAGGAGAGCGGCATGCACGACATTCTTCTCGCAGTCGGTTTTCTACTGATGCTGGTCGGCCCGGCCATCATCGCCTCGCGCAGCGGGCAGGAGAAGGCGCCTGCGAAGACGCGGAAGGCGGCACCGATCGCCCTGCAGGGTGAAGCGATAAAGCGACGCAGGAGAACACTGCAGGTGAACGCGGCTCCGCGGGTGGAGATGGGCACCTTGCCGCATTCTGGCACGCTGGGTTTTGCAGGACGGTAGGCATCCGCACGTAATTCAGAGTTCAAGGGCTTCCGACTGCCGCAGGGCCATTCGTATCTCACGGCAGGAGGGACAGAAGGCTGTGGCTGGGGGGCTGCAGCCTTTTCTGTTTCTGCACACGCCTTCCACCGCCTGCTATCGCCGCCCCGTTGACTGGCCAATCCGGTCCTGCTCGCCTATACTGAATGATGTTGTAAATACGCAGTACACCTGCCGCAAGGAACACCATGCCTAAATTAAAGACGCACCGCGGCGCTGCAAAGCGCTTCAAGAAGACCGGCACCGGCAAGATCAAGCGGGGCCAGTCAAAGATGCGCCACATCCTCACGTCGAAGGAGACGAAGACCAAGCGCAAGCTGGCAGCAAGCGCCCTGGTCTCCGACGCCGACCACGCGAAGGTGGCCCGCATGATCCCCTACGCCTGAGAAGGGCCTGCCGCGGAGCGCGTTCCGCACCTGGCCCCCGGACCTGCTCCTGCTGGAGTCACGCGTCCGAGCATCTGGCAAGCAAAGCGTGTGAAGAGGCCACCCTGCCTCCAGCCGCTCAACCAAACGCACCAGCAGTAACGACTTAAAAAGGAGAGGAACACATGCCTCGCGTAAAACGTGGGACCAAGCGCTCTGACCGGCGCAAAAAGATTCTGAAGCGCGCCAGCGGCTACTTTCTTACAAAATCCAAGCTCTACCAGGCAGCGCAGGAGGCCGTCGAGCGCGGCCTGAAGTTTGCCTACAGCGGCCGCAAGCAGAAGAAGCGCCAGTACCGCTCACTCTGGATCGTCCGCATCAACGCCGCCGCGAAGATCAACGGCATCAGCTACTCGCAGCTCATCAACGGCCTGAAGAAGGCCGGCATCGAGCTGGACCGCAAGATGCTTGCCGAGCTCGCCGTGAACGACGAGCAGGGTTTCACCGCGCTGGTGCAGCAGGCCAGGTCCGCGCTGAACAACACCGCCGCGTAGCCTTACGGCAACAAGGCAACAAAGAGGGGCGCCTCTGCGCCCCTCTTTTACATAGGAAATCTGCCCATAAGCAGGCGTGTCTGTTTAGACGCATGGGTTTCCGTGCGCTAATTTGAGCCAACAGGAAACGCGCGCGACGAGTTTTCACGGCACGCGCTCCCGTGTAAAGCCATTTAAAAGTCGAACCGGAGTCCGAGTTCCATGATGCGCCTGCCCTCCTTGAGCGGAGCGTAGCCAAACTCTGGGTTTGCAGTGGCCCTCGTACTGAGAAGGGCCTGGTTGACGTCGTTCATCGTGAACGCCTGGCTGACATTCATCGTGTAGTTGGCAGGATTGACCTGTGTGAAGCTGTTGTTGGCACGGTTGATGAAGTTGAATGCTGCCACGCGAAGCTGCATGCTGCTGGTTTCGGTGACGCGGAACCGCTTTGCTGCCGTGATGTCTGTGTTAAAGAAGTTTGGTCCGGGCAGATAGCCGTACTTATAGGCGCCGTTCGTACCCAGTGCCGGCAGGGAGAACGCAGCCCCATTGACGTACTGGTTTCTACCTCTGTTGACCGAGTCCGTAGGTGCGATGATCCGGGGCTGGAGATTGACGTCCGGTGTGCCCAGGATGTTGATGTTGCTGATGGATACCGGGCAGGAGCCGTTCGCCGCTCCCGTCTGACAGGTGCTGACATTATTGCCGATGGCAGCGGTTGACCCGGTGGGAACCGTGATCGAGCCGCCCAGATTGAAGTTGGAGTTGATCACCGACGGAAGATTTGGCCCGCTCTGGTAATTGACGATGCCGGACACCTCCCACCCGTTTGTAAGCCCTCCGAGTAGAGAGTTGTGTACAGGACTCCCGATCTCATAGGAGTACGAGGCATTGAAGATACTCCGGCGGTCGAAGGGAAGATAGTTGTAGTCATTGGCATAGTTGAAGGGATCGGCCGGATAGCTATAGGTTGCTGAACCGCCAATGCCGAGCACGCCAAGCGCCTTGGACCACGTGTAGTTCACGTTGTAGTGGGCACGGCCGCTTTGGCGCGTGATTCCCACCTGCAGTGCGTTGTAGTTGGAATAGGTGTTGTGCTCGGGTACGAATACATTGTTGTAAAGCGGAAATTGTTTGTAGCTGTCGATGTAACTCTGGCTCAGAGACCCGACGCTGCAGTTGGTGTCGTTTGTGGCTGGGCCGAAGACCCCATGCATGGCACCCGGCGCGGTGCAGCCGCTGAAGGTTAGATCGGTACGGGAGGCTGGAGCCGGCTGCGGTCCGAAGAGAGCGCCCACAGGCAGCGAGTTCAGATCGTCAAGCTTGGTGTTCTGGGTGGAGCCGTCATTGAGCAGCTTGTCACTTACATTGCCAACGTATGCGATCTCAAGCAGCATGTTTCCGGGGAGGCGCTGGTCGACGGATAGATTGTAGGTGCGAACGCGCGGCTCTTCATCATCGTTCGGATTGAAGGCATAGATGGAGGTGTCCGGAGTGAAGCCGCCGGACTGGCTCGCCTTGGATTGATAAGAGCTGACAGATGAGAGCAGCAGGGGGCCGTTGATCATGTATGTGCGCCTCCCCATCACGGTCTGGCCCTGGTTATTGGCGCTGTTGTAGGCGTCATGGGCACGGTAGACGCCGAAGCCTCCGCGTACGATCGTGGTGCCATGACCGGAGGCGTCCCAGGCAAAGCCCACGCGAGGTTCCACGAAAGCCCACCGGGTAGGACGCCCGCCGATCGGAATCCTTGAGTTGACCGCATTCCATTGCACGCCAGGAAGAATGCCGGCATTGACATTGGCCCTGTAGTCGGCCGGCGTGAAAACGGGAAGACCGATATTGTGCGAGTCGAGCCACGGCGTCATGTGCTCCATCCGCAGTCCCAGGTCAAACGTCAGACGTGGAGTGAGCCGCCAGTGATCCTGTACATACCCTGCCAGATTCCAGAAGTACAGGTTGGGCTCTGGCATCGTGTTTGTC
>CAYQYM010000021.1:0-13591 GCA_964421715.1 uncultured Acidipila sp. | reverse complement strand
GCACTGGCCGCCACGCACACGCCGCTCGGGGTGCAGCTCTACACTGTCCGCAAACCGGCGGAGGGAGACCTGCGCCCGCTGCTCAAGCAGATTCACGCCATCGGCTATGCCGAGGTGGAGACCTACTGGAACGTATACACGCACCCGGCGGCCGAGTTAAGACAGATGATTCTCGACGCCGGTCTGCGCGTGCCCAGCGGCCACTTCGATTACAACGGGCTCTCCGGCAAGTTCGACTATGCAAGGCAGCTGGGCGTGCAGTGGATGGTCTGCCCCATGCTGCCGAAGGCGATGTGGAGCTCGCTCGACGGCTTCCGACAGGCTGCGAAACAGTTCAACGAGTGGGGCCGTCGCGCAAAGCTGCAAGGCATGCGCTTCGGCTTTCATAATCACGACTATGAGTTCCGCGACTTTGGTGGAATGACCGGTTATGACGTATTGCTGCAGGAGACGGACCCGGAGCTCGTCTACTTCGAGATGGACTGCTACTGGATGACGCAGGCGGGGCTGGACCCGGTGGCGATGCTGAAACAGCTGGGCCGGCGCGTGCGGCTGATCCACCTCAAGGACCGTAAGCCCGGCTTTCCGCCATCGCACGACATGGGCGCGGCGTCCTCGCACTTCACCGAGGTCGGCCACGGTTCCATCCACTGGAAGGCTGTGCTCACCGAGGCAGAGTCGCAGCAGGTTGAACACTATTTTGTCGAGCAGGACGAGTCGGACCAGTCGCCCGTTGAGAGCATCCGGGAGAGCTATCAGTACCTGCGAAAACTTCTGCCCTGAGCGGTACTACGCAGCTTCCGGGAGCGCGACTTTCCTGAGATAAACAAAGCAGGTTGCGGCCGCGGCCACTCAGCTTGACGTGGCCGCCGCTGAAAACTATCGTCAAGACAGGGCGTGCAGCCATTCGCCACTGCGTCCGCGATGGGGCTTGATGCAACCGCAAAACTACTTCTGGAACTACCTGCCGCTGCTGCTGCAACTGCTGGCCGTCTCGGCGCTGGGCGTGGGCATGGTGTCCATGTCCTGGATGATCGGACGACACAAGAACACCAAGGCCAAGCTGGCCGCCTATGAATGCGGCATTCCGGCAGAGGGCGACGCACGCGGCCGCTTCTCCGTGCGGTTTTACATGGTGGCCATGCTGTTCATCCTGTTCGACGTCGAAGCGGTGTTCATGCTGCCGTGGGCTGTCATTTACCGCAAGCTGCCGGCCATCACCGGCTCGCGCATGTTCGGCTTCTGGGAGATGGCGGTCTATCTAGGCTTTGTGCTGGTGGGCCTCTTCTACATCTGGAAGAAGGGCATCCTCGACTGGTCCACGGATAAGGCGGATCTGTGAAGGACGCACCGGCAGTCTTCGGCAAAGAAGCGGTGCTCGCGGCCATGGCCCAACACGCGGCGGTCGCTGCGCTCACCATGCGCAGTCCAGCGGCCGTCACGGACGCCAAGTTCGATCGCGGCGAGCTTACCCTGACCATCGCACGCGAGAGCATCCGCGGGGCGGCCCTGATTGTGAAGGGCGGCGGCTTCAACTTTCTTGAGGATGTGACCTGCGTGGACTGGCTGCCGGCCGAGCCGCGCTTCCAGGTGACCTATCACATCCTCTCTCACACCCTGAAGCAGCGCGTCAGGCTGGTGGCCTTTGTGGACAGCATGGACCTGACGATCGACTCCATCACGCCCGTCTGGCCTTCGGCGAACTTCTATGAGCGGGAGGTCTTCGACCTCTTCGGCATCCGCTTC
The DNA here is from genome assembly GCA_964421715.1 of uncultured Acidipila sp. GTDB lineage: Bacteria > Acidobacteriota > Terriglobia > Terriglobales > Acidobacteriaceae > CAYQYM01. The sequence goes on along the minus strand of CAYQYM010000021.1, from coordinate 11,845 downwards.
ACCGGTCACCCTGACCTGCGGCGCATCATGATGCCCGAGGAGTGGGAGGGCCATCCGCTCCGCAAAGACTACCCCGTAGAGGGCTACCGCTGATGACTGAGTTTGTCGCCACGTCCACGCTGATCGCTCCACGGCCCGAGGAGGGCTCAAAGGACCGGACAATGGTCCTCAACATGGGCCCGCAGCACCCTTCTACGCACGGCGTGCTGCGGCTGGTGCTTGAGATCGACGGCGAGACGGTGCTGCGCGTAGTCCCCGACATCGGGTACCTGCACACCGGCATCGAGAAGACGTGCGAGGCAAAGTTTTACCAGCAGGTAGTGCCGCTTACCGATCGCATCGACTATCTATCGCCGATGACCAACAACCTCTGCTACTGCCTCGCCGTCGAGAAGCTGCTGCAGCTGGAGATCCCGGCCCGCGCGCAATACATGCGCGTGCTGCTGAATGAGCTCACCCGGCTGAACTCACATCTGGTCTGGCTGGGCACGCACGCCATGGACATCGGCGCGCTCACCGTCTTCCTCTACACGTTCCGCGAGCGCGAAGAGATACTGCGCATCTTCGAGCACGTCTCCGGCCAGCGCATGATGACCTCCTACTTCCGCGTGGGAGGCCTCTCGCTCGAGCCGCCGATTGATTTCTTCACCCGCGTGCAGGCGCTGCTGAAGATCCTGCCCGAAAAGATTGACGAGTACCAGAACCTGCTCACCGGCAACCCGATCTGGGTGAACCGCCTGAAAGGCGTCGGCTACCTCTCTCCCGAAGACGCAATCGCGCTAGGGGTGACAGGGCCGCCGCTGCGCGCCAGCGGCGTGGACTGGGACCTGCGGCGCGACATGCCCTACTCGGGCTATGAGCACTTCCGGTTCCGTGTGCCCATCTCCCACGACTGCGACGTATGGGCACGCTACGTCATTCGTTTAGAAGAGATGCGCGAGTCGGTGAAGATTGCCCAGCAGGCGCTCGACGGCATGCCCGAAGGACGCATCAAGGCCGACGCGCCCAAGGTGGTACTGCCGGACCGTGAGCAGATGAAGACCCAGATGGAGTCCCTCATCTATCACTTCAAGATCGTCACTGAAGGCTTTGCCGTGCCGGCGGGTGAAGTCTACCAGGCCATCGAATCGCCCCGCGGCGAGATGGGCTACTACGTGGTGAGCGACGGCACAGCCAAGCCTTACCGCGTGCACATGCGCAATCCTTCGTTTGCAACGCTGCAGGCCCTGCAGACGATGTGCGAAGGCCGGCTGCTGGCCGACGTGGTGGCCGTGATCGGCTCGATCGACATCGTTCTCGGGGAGATCGACCGTTAGATGGGCGCTGCGGACGCACCTTCGGCACAGGCACAGGAAAACGTCCGCCGCGAGCTGTGGCTGTCCTTCGTTAGCATGGTGCGAGCCTACGCAGGCGCGCGGAATGCCAGTGGCGCTGGTCCGCGGCTGACGGTCGCCGTGGACCAGCCGGACGCCCTCTCCGTCTACCGCCCCGGTGCGGTGCTTGAGATCGAGTTTCAACCGCATTCAGGCCAGGGCCGGTGGCGCGAGATGGCAGGCGAGCCGGCCGCTTCCACGGAGGTTCGTTCCGGCCCGGTCCGGCTCGAGCTGGACGGCGTCTCCTTTGACGGCGAGCCGCGCATGGAATTCGACCTGGCCGCGATCGAGTTGCTGGCCGCCTTTGACCGTCCCGAGGCGAACGAGAGGAATGAGCAGAAGCGATGAGTGTGCAAGAGCAGACAATCTTCTCCCCCGCGCTGGCCGCGCGGTTTGACAAACTGGTGACGCTCTATCCGGTGCGCCGCTCGGCCCTGATTCCCATGCTGCTCTACGCCCAGGACGAGATTGGCCACGTCTCAGATGCGGTCGTCGCCGAGGTAGCCCGCCGCATCGGCATCACCGAGCTCGATGTGCGCAATGTCATCAGCTACTACTCGCTGCTGCGCACCCACCCGGTGGGCCGCTACAACGTTCAGGTCTGCACCAACATCAGCTGCATGCTGCGCGGCGGCAACGAGATTTTGGAGCACTGCAAGCAGCGGCTCGGCGTGCAAAACAAGGGCGTGACGCCGGACGGCGTCTTCTCGGTGGAAGAGGTGGAATGCATCGGAGCCTGCAGCTGGGCGCCCGCGGTGCAGGTCAACTACGACTTTCACGAAAACCTCACGCCGGAAAAGATGGATGCAGTACTTGAACAGTACCGCGCAAAGGCAGGCAAGTAATGGCAGATCTGGTCACGCATCCCGATGTAGTGCCGGTGGTCTCCTACCGTTTCGGCAAGGGCGCCACCAACATCGATCGTTATATTGAGCTGGACGGCTACAGCTCAGTGCGTAAGGCGCTCGGGCTGGGGCCGGACGGCATCATTGCCGAGATGAAGGCCTCCAACCTGCGCGGACGCGGCGGGGCCGGCTTCCCCACCGGCATGAAGTGGTCCTTCGTACCTAGGAATGACAAGCCAAAGTACGTGCTGGTCAACGGCGACGAGAGTGAGCCCGGCACCTGCAAAGACCGGCTGATCTTCGAGCACGACCCGCACTCGGTCATCGAGGGCGTCATCATCGCCGGACTCGCCATCGGCGCAAAGACGGGCTTCATCTACCTGCGCGGCGAGTATCGCTACCTGCTGAAGATCATGGAGAAGGCCATCGAGGACGCCTATGCAAAAGGCTTTCTTGGCAAGAACATCTTCGGCTCGGGCGTGGACTTCGACATTGTTTCGCATACCGGTGCCGGCGCCTATGAAGTTGGCGAGGAGTCGGCGCTGATGGAGTCGCTCGAAGGCAAGCGCGGCGTGCCCCGCATCCGGCCTCCATTTCCCGCAGTGGTCGGCCTCTACGGCGGCCCCACGGTCATCAACAATGCGGAGACGCTGGCGACCGTGCCGCACATCTTCCGCATCGGTGGCGCGGAGTACGCAAAGCTGGGCACGGAGCGCAACGGCGGCACGCGGCTCTTCTGCCTCAGCGGCCACGTGGCGCGACCCGGTGTGTACGAGCTGCCGATGGGCTACAACCTCAAAAAGATGATTTACGAGGTCGGCGGCGGCATCGCCGGCGGTCGTGCGCTCAAGGCAGTCGTGCCCGGCGGCTCATCCACGCCCGTTCTGCTGCCGGAGGAGATCGACATCGGCATGGACTTTGACCAGGTGGGCAAGGCCGGTTCGATGCTCGGCTCGGGGGGCGTTGTGGTGCTGGATGAGACCGTGTGCATGGTCGAGTTTGCGCTCAGGACCATCAAGTTCTACCAGCATGAGAGCTGCGGCTGGTGTATTCCCTGCCGCGAGGGCACGGACTGGCTGAAGAAGTCGCTGATCCGGCTTCACGCCGGCGGCTCGGTAGAGAAAGACATCGACAATATCAAGTACCTGGCCGAAAACATGCTCGGGCGCACCTTCTGCCCGCTTGGCGATGCAGCCGCGATGCCGACAATCGGATTCGTGAAGAAGTTCCGCCATGAATTTGAGGAGCACCTGAACGGACGCGGCTGCCCCAGGCACACGGTGCGCGAGCCAGACGCGGTGCTGGCGTAGGAGCCGGCATCTCGTAACTTTTCGAAGACCAGCAATCCGCGGGCACCGGCCCGCACAGGACATATATGGCTGACGTAACATTCACAGTGGATGGCAAGAAGCTGACGGCGCCGGCGGGTACGCTGCTGATTGATGCCTGCAAAGCAGCCGGCATCGAGATCCCCGCCTTCTGTTACTATCCCGGGCTCTCACTGCAAGCGGCCTGCCGTATGTGCGTGGTGCGCCTGGAGAAGGTGCCCAAGCTGCAGACGGCCTGCACCACCCCGGTCGCCGAGGGCATGATTGTCACGACAGAGAGCCCCGAGATTGCGCAGGCGCGCAAGGGCACCATTGAACTGCTGCTGGGCAATCATCCGCTCGACTGCCCGGTCTGCGATGCGGGCGGCGAGTGCGAACTGCAGGACATGACCTTTAAGTACGGCGCCGCCGAATCGAAGTACGTCGAGATCAAGCAGCACCGCGAAGAGCAGCAGTGGTCGCCCGTGGTCTTTTTTGACCGCCCGCGCTGCATTCTCTGCTACCGGTGCGTGCGCGTGTGCGGCGAAGGCATGGACGTGTGGGCGCTGGGCGTGCAGAACCGCGGTGTAGGCAGCGTGATTGCACCGAACGGCGGCGATCACCTGGACTGCGAAGAATGCGGCATGTGCATCGACCTCTGCCCGGTTGGCGCGCTCACCTCCGGGGCTTATCGTTACAAGACCCGCCCGTGGGAGATGAACCACGTGGCCACGATCTGCACGCATTGCGGCGACGGCTGCAAGACGACGCTGGGCGTGCGCAGCTCCGAGGAAGGCGCAGAGATCATCCGCGGCGACAATCGCGACAAGAGCGGCATGAACGGCGACTTTCTCTGCATCAAGGGCCGCTACGCGTTTGATTTTTCTGAGAGCGACGCCCGCATCACCAAGCCTCTGATCCGGCGCGCGGACGGCAGCTTTGCCGAGACGAGCTGGGAGGAGGCGCTCGCCTATGCCGGCGCAAAGCTGCGCGAGGTGCGCGATACGCGCGGCGGAGCGGCGATCGGCGTCATCGGATCGAATCGCACCACGAACGAAGAGAGCTACCTCTTGCAGAAGTTCGCGCGCACGGTGCTGGGCACTAACAACATTGACCATCACCGCACGGCGGATTACGCGGCCTTCACCGCTGCACTCAAGGGCAGGGCCGGCCTTACGGCCTCGCTGGCTGATTTCGCGAGCGCACCGGCGGTCCTGCTCATCGGCAACGACCCCACCGAGCAGCACCCGGGGCTCGCCTGGCAGCTCCGCACGAACGTCCGTCTGAACCGTGCCCGGCTTTACGTGGCCAACCACGCTGAGATCAAGCTGCAGCGGCAGGCGACAGCCGCCGTCAATGTTGCCCAGGACGGCTACGCCTCGCTCGTAACCTGGCTTGCCGGAGGCGAGAGCGATTTCCCCGCCAGCGATACGGCCAGCGCCTTTCGCGAGGCCCTTCGGAAGGAAGAGCATCTGCTGGTCGTCTTCGGCGCGGAGCTGCGCGGTCAGGCCATTCGGCGCCTGGTCGAGTTCGGTCTGGGTTTCCCGCAGGTGAAGTTTGCCGCGCTCGGAGACTATGTCAACTCACGCGGCGCGGCTGACATGGGACTCTACCCTGACCTGCTGCCCGGCTACGAGGCCGTCAGCGCGGCGGCCCGTCTGGCCGCAGAGTACGGCACTCTGCCCACCACGCCCGGGCTCGACCTGCTGGGCATGCTGGATGCCGCGCAGGCCGGCAATCTCGGCGCGCTTTATGTCGTCGCCTCAAACCCCGTGGCCCGCTACGGCGTGGAGCCGAGCACGCTCGCCAACACCTTTCTCGTCGTGCAGGACCTGTTCCTGACGGAGACCGCGCAGGTTGCCGACGTGATTTTGCCGGCCGCGGACCTCTATGAGAAGACCGGTACGGTAACGAACACCTACGGCGACATACAGATGGTGAAGAAGGCCGGAGATACTCCGGGTGTCCGCTCCGACTTCGAGCTCATCGTGCGCCTGGCGGACAAGATAGGCGCCAACTCCGGCTCGCTCGTGCCCTTCGGTAAAGGCGTGCGCGCGGACATGGGCCAGACGCGCGGAGCACAGTCCGGCGAGGCCGATCGCCACGCAGTATGGCTCGCGGCACAGAATCTTGAGCCGAAGCTTAGCCCGTTTGACCCCTTCGCCATCTTTGATGAGATCCAGCGGCTCGTGCCTGCCTATGCCGGCCACCGCATGAACCTGATGGCGGGCGGCAGCCTGCATTCCAGGGCGGAGCTGGTGCAAATCGATGAAGTGCAGGACCGCCGCGACCTGGTGCTGCCCTCAAACGACACCCTCTTCACCTCGGGCACCCTTGGCCGCTACAGCCGCACCCTGAACTCTGTGGCGGAGCGGCGTGAACATGAACCTGCGGAAACGGCAGCCGACTAAACCAATGAGGATGCGATCGACGTGAACATGCTAGTCTTTCTGCTGCTGAACCTGTTGAAGGTGGTCGTGGTGCTGGTGGTGCTGCTGACCGCCGTCGCCTACACCGTGCTGCTTGAACGCAAGGTCGTCGGGCGCATCCAGAACCGCTGGGGACCCTCGCGTGTGGGCCCCTTCGGCCTGCTGCAGCCGCTGGCCGATGGGCTCAAGCTTTTCCTCAAGGAAGACCTGCTGCCCACGGCCGTCTACCGGCCGCTTTACATCCTGGCACCGCTTATCGCGCTCGTCTGCGCGCTTCTATCCATCTCTGTTGTGCCCTTTGGCGCGGACATCCGCTATCGCGGCGTCGATCTGTTCCAGATCGCGGATCTGAACATCGGCCTGCTGGTCATCCTGGGCGTCACCTCGGTCGGCGTCTACGGCATTGCGCTCTCCGGCTGGGCCTCGAACAACAAGTATTCGCTGCTGGGCTCGCTGCGGTCGAGCGCGCAGCTCATCAGCTACGAGTTGGCGCTCGGCCTGTCACTGGTTGGCGTGGTGATGCGGACCGGCTCCCTGCGACTGCGCGATATCGTCGACGTCCAGGCCACGCACGGCATCCTCTCCTGGAACGTCTTCGGCGGACTCCAGTTTGTCGCCTTCTTCATCTACCTTATGGCTGCCTACGCCGAGACCAATCGCGCACCCTTTGACCTGCCCGAAGCGGAGAGCGAGTTGACGGCCGGCTACCACACCGAGTACAGCTCGATGAAGTTTGCCATGTTCTTCATGGCCGAGTACGCCAACATGATTACCGTCGGCTGTGTGGCCACGCTGCTGTTCTTTGGCGGCTGGACGAGCCCATTCGGCACACTGCTGCCCGCAGTCGGTGGATCCGTTGTTCACGCCCTGCTGCCGGTCTTCTGGTTTGTGCTGAAGGTGTTTCTATTCCTCTTTCTTTATATATGGGTGCGCGGCACGCTGCCGCGTTTCCGTTATGACCAGCTCATGGGCTTCGGCTGGAAGTTCCTGTTGCCGCTGGCGATTGCAAATATCGTGGCCACCAGCCTCTGGCTTGCGTTTCGTGCCGGTTAGCTGATTTACAATCAACTTTCACGCCGCGCAAGTTTCTTTGCTGTTCTTCTCTTTGCGGCTGCGAGCGAATAAGAGCATGCACCTAATCTTGTTTTTTATCTTCGGAGGGCTGTGCGTGGCCGGGGCTTTGAACCTGCTGCTACAGCGTCACCCTATCAACAGCGCCCTCTCGCTCATCGTGGTTATGACTTCGCTTGCGGTCCTCTATCTCCTGCTCGGAGCCGAGTTCCTCGCCGCTGCCCAGGTCATCGTCTACTCGGGCGCGATCATGGTTCTGTTCACCTTTGTGATCATGCTGCTGAACGCCGGACGCGAAGAGCGAACCATGGGCAGCAAGGCGGCTTACCTGGCCGGCTTTCCGGGAGCGGCCGCGCTGCTCGGCCTGCTCACCTACGTCTTTCTCTCCGCCAAGGGCCAGCTTGGCACGGCGCGGCTGGGCGACTACCTGGTGACCACCGGCGACCTCAGCCGCGTGCTCTTCCGCGACCTGCTGCTGCCGTTCGAGGTCACCTCCATCCTCATCCTGATCGCAATTCTCGGTGCGCTGGCGCTGGCGCGGAAGGAGCGGTAGAAAGTGGTGCCCATCGCCTACTACCTTGTGCTGAGCGCGATCCTCTTCTCCATTGGAGTCTGCGCTTTCCTCATCAAGCGCAACATCATCACGGTTTTTATGTCGATCGAGTTGATGCTCAACGCAGTCAACCTGACCTTCATAGCCTTTGCGCACCAGTGGCACCGTGTCAGCGGGCAGATCTTCGTCTTCTTTGTCATGGTAGTGGCTGCCGCCGAGGCCGCAGTCGGCCTTGCTATCATCATCGCCATCTTCCGCACGCGCTCCACGCTCAACGTCGATCAAGTGGACCTGATGAAACTATGAACAGCGCCCCTTCGCTCCATTTATGGCTGCTGCCGGTCGTGCCGTTTGCGGGCTTCCTTCTCAATGGCCTGCTCGGCCGGCGACTTCCGCGCGCCGTGGTTACCGCGGTGGCGCTCACTGCCACGCTGCTTCCCTTTCTCTGGGTCACGAACATTGCGCTGCGCTTCAGCTCGCTGACCCTGCCTCACGTTGAAAGTTACGGCACCTGGATCGCGGCCGGGGGCTTTCACGCGGACTTCAGCTTCGCGCTCGATCAGCTCACGCTCGTCATGCTTCTCGTCGTGACCGGGGTCGGCTTCCTCATCCACATCTACTCCGCCGGATACATGGCGCACGAGGATGGCTACTGGAGATTCTTCGCGTATCTGAATCTCTTCATGTTTTTCATGCTGACGCTGGTGCTCGCGGAGAACTACCTGCTCATGTTTGTGGGCTGGGAGGGCGTCGGCCTTGCGTCGTACCTGCTCATCGGCTTCTACTACCTTCGCAACTCCGCCGCAGACGCCGGCAAAAAGGCATTCATCGTCAACCGCATTGGCGACTTCGGCTTTCTGCTCGCCATGTTCCTGCTCATCGCGCACTTCGGCACGCTCAGCTTTGGCGGCATCTTCGCGCAGGTCGCGGCTCACCCCGAGTGGCAGGGCGGCTTCCTCACCGCCATCGCGCTCTGCCTGGTGCTCGGCGCCAGCGGCAAATCCGCGCAGATTCCTCTCTACGTGTGGTTGCCGGACGCAATGGAAGGCCCCACGCCGGTCTCCGCTCTCATCCATGCGGCCACGATGGTCACAGCCGGCATTTACATGGTTGTGCGCACGCACGTTCTCTTTGACCGCTCTCCCGTCGCTCTCACTACGGTCGCCGTAATCGGGGCGGCCACGGCCTTCTTCGCGGCCACCATCGGTCTGGTGCAGACGGATATCAAGCGCGTGCTCGCGTACTCGACCGTCTCGCAGCTCGGTTACATGTTTCTGGCGTGCGGCGTTGCGGCTTACACCTCCGGCATCTTCCACCTGGTCACGCATGCCTTCTTCAAGGCGCTGCTCTTCCTCGGTGCGGGGTCAGTCATCCACGCCCTAAGCGGCGAGCAGGACATGCGCGTCATGGGCGGACTCCGGAAGCAAATTCCTGTCACCTTCTGGACGATGACCGCCGCGGTTCTCGCCATATCCGGCATCTTTCCTTTTGCCGGCTTCTTCTCAAAGGACGAGATCCTCTACGAGACCTTCCTCTCGCCGCACGGCGGCAAGCTGCTCTGGCTGGTAGGACTCGTGACGGCATTCCTCACCTCGTTCTACATGTTCCGGCTCTGGTACCTCACCTTTTTCGGATCGAGCCGCGCCGGACATGCACACACCGGCCACACGCCTGAACCGGGCCATCATGCCGAGAAGCACGAGACCACCCACGCTGTGCATGAGAGCCCCTGGATCATGCTTGGACCGCTCGCCGTGCTGGCCGTGCTCTCGCTGATCGGCGGCTGGATCGGCTGGCCCGAGGGGCTGGGCGGCGGCAACTGGTTTTCGCACTTTCTCGAACCCACGCTGCACGTGCAGAACCTGAGCTATGAGCAGGTCAGCATCGCCCTGAATACCGCGCCGCGAGCCGTTGTGGATACACCGAACACCTCCCCGGCCGGCAGCAAGACACTCGAGCTCACGCTCGCCGTCGTGTCCATGCTGACGGCGCTGGCCGGATGGTTCCTTGCACACTTGTTCTACTATGCACGCCCGGCGCTGCCAGCGCAGCTTGCCACGCGGATGCGCGGAGTTTACGAGATGCTCGCACGCAAGTACTGGGTCGATGAGGCCTACGGAGCGCTCATTGTCACCCCGCTGCTGCTGCTCTCGCGTTATGTGCTCAAGGGGCTGATTGACTCCGGCCTGGTCACCGGCAGCGGCCTGGCCACGGCCTACTCCGCGCAGGGCCTTGGAGCCCTCGTGCAGCGGATGCAGTCAGGAAACATCCGCTCGTATGCCGGGTGGCTTGCGCTCGGCGCCGCGGCCCTGCTGCTGCTCACCTATTTCGGATTCGGCTCGCACCTGAGCTTTCGCTAACGGAGAAGGACGCGAAACGTGCTGAACGATCATATCCTTACGCTGACTACCTTCGTCCCCACGGCGGGCGCGTTCGTAGTCGCGCTTCTGCCCCGGCGCGGACGCATAACTCAGTGGTTCACGCTGATGGTCACGCTGCTGACGTTTGCACTCACGCTGCACCTGCCCTATCACTTCGAGTACGGCCGCACAGGGTTTCAGTTTGAAGAGAATCGCACCTGGATTACCTGGCCATCCATCCGCTACCACCTTGGCGTAGACGGACTCTCGATGTGGTTTGTCGTGCTGACCGGTTTTCTCGCGCCCCTCGGCGTACTCGCCTCGTGGAGGGCCATCCAGGAGCGCACCAAGGAGTTCTACCTGCTGTTCCTGCTGCAGCAGACGGCGATGCTCGGCGTCTTCGTCGCGCTCGACCTCTTCCTCTACTACGGGTTCTGGGAGCTTTCCCTGGTTCCCATGACGGTCCTGATCGCCATGTTCGGGCGCGACCGCAGCCGCCAGGCAGCCGTCAAGTTCTTTGTCTACACCTTCGCTCCCTCCACGCTCTTCCTCGTCGCCATACTCTGGCTCTATGCCAAGACGCACACCTTTGATTACGTGCTGCTGCAGCACATTCTCACGGCTTACAGCTTTGCCTTCCCGGCTACTACACTTCTGTGGGTCTCGCTGGCCTTTCTCGTCGCCTTTGCCGTCAAGGTGCCCGTCTTTCCGCTGCACGGCTGGCTTAAAGACGCGATTTCACAGGCGCCCACGGCCATGGCCATGGTGCTGGCCGGCAAGCTTGGGCTCTACTCCATCCTCCGCTTCAACCTCGGTCTCTTCCCTGCGCAGGCCCGCATCGTGGCACCGTGGATGGTCGCGCTAGCCGTCATCGGTATCCTCTACGGCGCGCTTGTGGCGCTCGTGCAGCGCGACATCAGGCAGATGATCGCCTACTCCACGCTCGGCCACCTCAGCTTCTCCACGCTTGGCATCTTTTGCTTCGCACTTGCCGGTTTGGACGGCGCGGTCTACCAGGTTCTTAACCACGGGCTCTCAGGCGGAGCGCTCTTCATCCTCGCCGGCATTCTCTACGAGCGTTACGGGACCTATGAGATGGCTGCCTACGGTGGCCTCGCAGCCCGGCTGCCGCGCATGGCCACTCTCTACGTCATCACCGCGCTTTCGCTGGTCGGCCTGCCTATCCTCAACGGATTCGTCAGCGAATTCCTCATTCTGAGCGGCAGCTTTGGCGTGCACATCGGATGGGTCTCGGCTGCCACCCTCGGCGTCATTCTCAGCGCGGCCTACATGCTCTGGATGATCCAGCGCGTCTTCTATGGACCGCAGTCCACGCTGGTGATCCACCGTCCGACCCATGACATGAATCTTCGCGAGCAAATCGCTGTCTGGCCCATGGCCTTCCTCATGCTGATAATGGGCGTAGCCTCTACCTACTGGATTCGGGCCATCGATGGCGCCATGCAGGGGCTGGCAAATCACGCAGATGCGGCCCAGGCCAGCCATGTGCCATCCATCACGCTGACTACGCCGCATGCAGCGTCCGCCCGCGGCTCTGCCGGGGAGGTGCGCTGATGGACGCGCATATCGAACTTCTTCGCGTGCTGCCTGAGGTGGTGCTCACCCTCACCGGCGTGCTCATCATGCTCGGGGATGCGCTGCTCACAACCGACAGCAGCCGCAAACCGCTGGGATGGGTCGCGGTGCTCGGCGTGCTCTCTTCCATCTTTGCCAGCGTGGCGCAGCTCCGGCTGCCTCCGGGCATGGCCTACTACGGCACCATTCAGACGGACGCCTACAGCGTCTTCTTCCACGTCATCATCGCCGGCATCGTCCTCACCAGCCTGCTGGTCACACTGGACACGCCGGACGCCGAGCTCAACAACGGCGGGGAGCTCTTCGCGCGG
>CAYQYM010000020.1:0-13836 GCA_964421715.1 uncultured Acidipila sp. | reverse complement strand
TAGTAGGAGTCTCCGTTCGAGCCGCGGTTGTTGATGTCGGAGTACTGCGGGTTCAGGCGGGTCAGGCCCGTGTTGCCCGACGCATCCGAGGTGGGATCGCCCAGCAGGACATTGCCGCTGCCCAGGCCATTGATGTTCTTGATGTCATACAGGTGAACGCCGCGCGCCGCCGCATATTGCACAGAGACGACGGTTGCGTTCGCCAGTTGATGTTCGAGCGCCAGGTCCCAGAACTGCGTCTGCGCCGTGCGAATGTTCTGGTCCACATTGCGCAGGCTGGTAGGCGGCAGAGGCACGTTGCCTCCGCTGCCTGCAAGCGGGCCGGCGTTTGAGTTTGTCACCGTCGTGTTGTTGATGACAATGACGGCATAGTTCGGCGGATTCTGAATTACATTGAAAGTCACATTGCCGAAGTTGCGCTCATAGCTGATGCCGTAGCCTCCGCGCACTGACCACTTACCATTGCCGAAGAGGTCATAGGCAAAGCCGACGCGCGGCGAGACGGTGCCGCGCTGGGGCTTCCACAGCGAGCGAATCGGACTGTTGGGCACCGTGTAGACCTGGCCGTTGCGTATGTTCTCGGGCGAGAGCGTGTTGCTGGCGAAGTAGAAGTTTGAGTCCAGGTTTGGATTACTGTTGTGCTGCACGCCGTAGTACTCGTAGCGCACGCCGTAATCGAAGGTGAAGCGCGGCGTCACCTTAAACGAGTCCTGGGCGTAGACGGCCCAGTCGCGGAAGCGATCACTGCGCGCGAAGGAGGGCGGACCGGCCGGCAGGCTGATGGAGCAGCCCGGGGTCTGGGTCAGGGCTCCGGTATAGGGATTCCGCACGCAGGGCAGCGCGCCCCCGGGGTTCACCGCTGCCTGGAAGCGGAAGAGGTTGCCGGTGGCGAAGTTGTTGAGGCCGGATGCGGTGTTCTTGCCCATCTGCTCGCCTGCCTGCGCGTAGGCGCCGAAGGCATTGTTGGTCTGGATGTAGATCAGTTGCACCCCGAACTGAAGCGTGTGATGGCCCTTCGTCCAATCCAGGTCCTGGTTGATCTGTGCGGTGTTCTGCGGGCCACCGAAGGGCAGGCCGCCGTTGGCCGGGTTCGTGTCATAGAAGCCCGGAAGCTGGATCGGCGTTGAAGTGTTTGGCACGGTGGAATTCACCGCCACGAACAGCGTGGGCACGTTCTGCAGGCTCTTGTTGTAAGTATTCGACGTGTTGAACCGGCTGAAGCTGAGTCGCGTCGTCGTAAGCAGGTTGGGCGTGAAGATGTGATTCATGCTGTAGAGGTATGCAGCGTTCTTGACCGCATTCCCCACGTTGTACTGCGAGTAGGGCGAGGCGAAGCCGCTGCCCGCTTGATCGATCTCGTTGTAATTTACGTAGCGGAAGAACATCTGGGTCTTGCTGGTCAGGTTGTAATCCACGCGGCCCAGAATGTTATAGGTGTTCTGCGGCAGACCGCCGCCGGCGTCCGTGGGCGCGGTAAAGGGGACAACACCTAGTGCCGGAGTTGCAGCCGGCACGTTTGAAATTCCAGCCTCGCCGGCCGAGTAGGTCCGAATGAAGTTGAAGTTCTTGTTACCGGCGTACTGCTGGAAGAAGGCTTGCACGTTAGCTGCGGAGGCCGCCAGCAGCTCCGGCGTGGGCACGGCCGCCGTCAGGTTTGCCGCCGAGCGCACCCGGGTCCACTCCGTGCTGCCCAGGAAGAACAGCTTATCCCGCTTGATCGGGCCGCCCAGTACAAAGCCGAACTGGTTGCGCGTGTATTTGCCCTTGGGAATGCCCTGCTGCGCGTTGGTCACGGTGTTTGCAGTATAGGCCGAGAGGCGGTTGTACTCCCACGCGCTGCCGTGGAACTGGTTACTGCCGGCGCGGGTAATCACGTTTACCACGCCGCCGGAGGCGCGTCCGTACTGCGGCTCGAAGTTGCTGGTGAGCACGCGATACTCCTGCACCCCGTCGAGCGGTACACGAATTCCGATGCCCTGCCCGAATACCGCCACATTCTCGACGCCGTCAAGCAGGATTTCGGTGCCGCTGGAGCGCTGGCCGTTGATGTTGAAGCCTACACCGCGCGTGGTCGCGTTCTGCGCATTGCCGGCTGACGTCTGGTCACCACCTGAGACATTGCCTGAGAGGACAACGAAGTCGTAGGGATTCCGCGTGAGGCTCGGCAGGTTCGTGATCTGCTCCTGGCCGACCACCTGCGAAAGCTCCTGCGTCTGGGTGTTCACCTGCGCGCCACCTTCGCCTTGCACCTCGACGACCGTGGTGCTTCCGCCTACAGTCAGCTTTGCGTCAAATGTCAGGTGTCCGCCAACCGTGATCTGCACTTTGGCCGTGAGCGGCGCAAAGCCGGCAGCCTGCACCTGCACGTTGTAAACCGCCGCGCTCAGCGCGGTGATGGTGTATGTGCCGTTTGCTGACGTCGTCTCGGAACGCGTTGCGTTCGTTCCGGCGTTGGTGACCGTGACAGTAGCGCCCGGCACCGCCGCCCCGCTTGGATCCGTGACCGTACCGGTCAGATCGCCGGTTGCCAGCTGCGCGGCAGCCCGGTAGCTTCCTACGGCGAGAAAACTCACCAGCAAAAGCAAATATCCGATGTAGCGCTTCATAACCCTCCGGGCGGCGCGAATGGCTCGCCTCATACATGTATTTATCTAGTAATTACTGTGCAATTAACCTGCCAATGCTATCCGACTCAGAACTATCGTGGCTGCCGTCCTGAACGTTAAAATAAATATGGAAATCTGGACGTTACATCCGTATTCTTGTAGGTAAGGCCCGACCGGTTCTCCACAGCAGGCATGCTGGCGATGGCGGGGTTCCGGGTTATCCTGCATCTAAAGACGCTGACCCGATCCCCATGAGCACGCTTTCGCTGCGCGATCCACAGGTGCTTGGAACTCTTGCCGCTGCCGGGCTCTGTGCGGCCGGGCTGGCGGTCTACTTCGCTGTCCGGAAGAGGCCGACCGAAGATGAGCTGGAACGCGAGCGCCGCCTGGCGCTGGTGGAGCGGGGCCGCATCATCGACGGCAACATCCTCGACATCTCAGACGTGGACGAGGCAGGCAGCGGCCGGCCGGGCGGCCTGCAGCTGATTCTCTACCAGTACGAGATTGCCGGGGTGGTCTACGAGTGCTCGCAGGATGTGAGCACGCTGCGCGACATCGTGAACATCTATGACTGCCGCTTGGGCTTTCCCTGCTCCGTGCGCTATGACACACACCGGCCGGAAAACTCCATCATCGTGGCGGAGACATGGAGCGGGCTGAGGGATACGGCAAACTCGGTGCCGATTCGCAGGCTTACGCCTCGCCCGAGACGCGGGCTTGCGCCCTTCCGGTAGTCCGCCCGCCTCGCTTCCAGTTCGTTGGCGGTAGCCCCTACCCGATGCGGCTGGCAGCAACCGTATGCCGGGCCTCAGGAGCATAGCGCCGCGCCAGTGCGGGCATTCCGAAGGCCAGGCCGGCGACGAGCCCGGTCGAGAGCAGATCGTTGCGATAAAAGGGAAGCGCCGCGAGGAAGCAGGTGCCCAGCCCTGCCAGCGTGTGCGGATAAAGCGCACTGCCCACCCAGACAGCGTAGTTGCTGGCCAGGAAAAAGGAGGTGGAGCTGAACAGCACGGCCGTGGCTACGCGTGCCGCCGAAGGCCGCCGCCGCAGCAGTAGATGCCCAAGCACGATCACCGCCGCGTACCAGGCCCAGGTGAGCAGGTAAGCCGACAAGTGAAACGGGTAGTCATAGGCATAGATCGTGAGATAGTAGTCAAGCGCTGCGAAGATGGCCACCGGGACAACGGCCTCGCGCAGAGGCCGGCGCGCGCCGAAGTAGAGCAGCGAGCCGCCGACGGCAGTAAAGTTCCACCACGGATGCGGCAGCGCACGGCTGACAACGGCAAACAGGATCAGCAGGTATGCAGGCAAGTCTAGAAACCCCTCGCGGTCGATAGTATGAATTCTGCGGGCGCACAACGCCTGTTGTCGAGAACTTTTAAATCCCGCAAAGGAAATT
The DNA here is from genome assembly GCA_964421715.1 of uncultured Acidipila sp. Classification (GTDB taxonomy): domain Bacteria; phylum Acidobacteriota; class Terriglobia; order Terriglobales; family Acidobacteriaceae; genus CAYQYM01. The sequence continues at coordinate 9,831 of CAYQYM010000020.1, read as the reverse complement.
GTTCGTAACGTGAATCAGCGGCGCACCGAGCCGAGCTTGTAGACGACGCCGAAGGAGCCGGCAAACTCGTTTTGCCAGGAGTAGCCGAAGTGCGTCGGCTGCCAGTCGGGAATGGCACGAAGCGCCCACTTCGGCGAAAGGTTATAGTCAATTGAAGAGCCGATGGCCATGGCGTACGCTAGCTTGTCTTTATAAATACGCACCTGCGACGGCTGTATCCCGGACGGAAAACTTTTGTCAAAGTTGCCATAGGTCCCGCCTATCAGCACATGAAAGCCGGCCGCGTATGAAGGCCTGCGCACGAAACGCAGGTCTGGTCCGACAAAAAACAGGTGCTCGGACATCTTTGGATAGTTGAGGCCGAGCTGCGCGTTGGTGAGATTCATGTTCCCGTAGAGCCCGCGCAGACTGAATACCAGTCCGAAGGGCGGCCGAAACCACACCGTCGCGCTGCCGTTCCATCCCGCAAGATTATTAGCTGAGACCTGGCTGCCACTGCCAACGCCGGGGTTGAAGTGCCCGTACATGGCGCCGCCGAACAGGTCAACGCGCTCGCTATAGCTGGGCAGGTTCACGACGGGCGCAGTGGCGACCACTTGCGCGTGAGCCGCGGCCGGGGCCAGAAGAAGGGCGCCTGCCGCTAGGATGGCGCGCAGATGACGGGTTGCATGGTTCACTTGGACGTACTACCTCTCCTTAGCCGTGAATCTTAACGATACACGCAGCGGCGCCGCGCTGTCATAAGCGGTACCTGACAGGTTGGACTACGCCGCCGGTAAAATAGCTTCATGCCGCGGAATGTCCACGCCGTCTGCTCCCACGACTGCCCCGACTCCTGTGGCGTGCTGGTCACAATCGACGAAGCCGGCCGCGCCACCCGCATCGAAGGCGACCCGGCGCATCCGGTCACGCGCGGGTTCCTGTGCGGTAAGGTGGCGAAGTACCTGGACCGCGTCTATGCACCCGACCGGATTCTCTATCCCATGCGGCGCCGCGCCGGTGTGCCCAAGGGTGCGCTGCCGCAAGGCCGCGAGCTGGACGCATTCGAGCGCATCGCATGGGACGAAGCGCTCCAAGCCATCGCGGCACGGTTCAAGGCGATCGCAGCGGCACATGGGCCGGAGAGCATCCTGCCCTACTCCTACGCTGGTACGATCGGCGTGCTCGGCTATGGTTCGATGGACCGCCGTTTTTTTCACCGGCTGGGGGCTTCGCAGCTGGACCGCACCATCTGCTCGACCGCCGGCGGTGACGCCCTGGTCAACGTCTACGGGCAGAAGCTCGGCACTGACACGGAGAGCTTTCATCGCGCAAAGCTGATCGTGGCCTGGGGCGCCAACGTGCACGGCAACAACATCCACCTGTGGCCGCAGATTGAGCAGGCCCGGCGCTCAGGGGCAAGGCTGATCGTGATTGACCCGTACCGCACGCGCACGGCGGCGCTGGCTGACTGGCACATCGCCCTCCGCCCCGGCACGGACGCAGCCCTGGCGCTCGGCATGATGCACGTGCTCTTCCGCGACGGACTGCTGAACGAGGAATACGCACAGCGCTGGACGCACGGGCTGGAGGCCCTGCGCGAGCGCGCCGCGGCCTATACGCCTGCAAAGGTAGCCGCCTGGACGGGATTGAAGCCGGAAGAGATCGAGCGGTTTGCGCGCGAGTACGCCACCACGCAGCCTGCAGTGATCCGGCTGAACTACGGCGTGCAGCGGGCGGAGAACGGTGGCACCGCCGTGCGTGCCGTCGCCATGCTGCCCGCGCTCACCGGCGCGTGGCTGCACCGCGGCGGCGGACTGCAGCTTTCCACCAGCGGCGGCTTTGCCTGGGACAAACCAACACTGGAGCGGCCTGACCTGATGCAGGTTGCGCTGGGGCGTCCCGCGCGCACCGTAAACATGTCGCAGCTCGGCCATGCCCTCACTCAGTTGAGTGGCCCGGCCGTGCACGCGCTCTTCGTGTACAACTCAAACCCTGCCGCCGTGGCCCCGGACCAGAACCAGGTGCTCAGCGGGCTGCGCCGCGACGACCTCTTTACCGTGGTACACGAGCAGTTCTTTACTGACACTGCTGATTACGCCGATATCGTGCTGCCTGCAACCACTTTCCTTGAGCATACAGATGTGCAGGGCGCCTACGGCCACTACTACGTGCAGCTTTCAGAGCAGGCCATCGCGCCGCTCGGCGAGGCGCGGTCTAACGTGTGGCTCTTCAGCAGGCTTGCGCAGATCATGGGGTTTGAGGAGCCGTGCTTTCGCGACACACCGGAAGAGCTAATTGCCCAGGCCCTGCGCGCGGGCTCAGCCGAACAGCCTGCCTGGTTCAGCGGCATCACGGCTGAGAGCCTTGCAGCCGCAGGAGGGTATCAGCGGCTGCGCTTCGAGCCTGAGACGTGCGGACAGGATTTTCTGCCCTTCGCCGCCGGCCCCTTCCCCACGCCCAGTGGCAAGGTCGAACTCTACTCTGACAGCCTTGCGGCGCGCGGGCTTGACCCGCTGCCGGCATTCACGCCACCGGCTGAGTCCCGCCATGCGAAGAACCCGGCCTATCCGCTCGAGTTCCTGCCGCGCAAGGCTGACAACTATATGAACTCCACCTTTGCCAACCTGCCGGGACACCAGCGCATGGAACGCGCCCACACGGGCGTGCTGGAACTCAATGCGGCAGACGCCAGGTTGCGACAGATCGCCGAGGGCGACCTGGTGGAGGTCTTCAACGACCGCGGCACGATTCGCCTGCGTGCCCATGTGAGCAACAGCCTTCCGCCAGGCGTGGTTGCGGGCACGCTGCACTGGAACAAGCTCTCGGCCGACGGCAGCGGCGTCAACGCGCTCACCTCGCAGCGGCTCACCGACATCGGAGGCGGCGCGACGTTCTATTCCACGCTGGTGGAGGTGCGGCTGTCAGCCAGGGACACGGCAGAGGGCGCCGGCTGAGCAGGGAGCTTGCTGGTGAGCGTGACAAAGACGCCCGCCACCACCAGCAGTGAGCCAGCCACCTGGTGCGGTGAGAGGTGCTCGGCCGCAAGCCCGGCTCCCAGCACCAACGCGATTAGCGGATTCACGTAGGCATAGCTGGCTACGTGCTGCACGCTGTCATGGCCCAGCAGCCACACGTAGGCCGTGAAGGCGATGACGGAGGCAGCCAGCACCAGGTAAGCCATGGCCAGTGTGGTCGCAGGCGTCCAGTCCAACAGGTGCGAGCCGGGCCGCTCTCCCGCAATGGAAGAGAGCGCCAGCAGCATCACTCCTCCGGTGGCCATCTGCCAGCCTGCGCTGGCGGCCTGCGGGCGCGGCAACTGCATGTGGCGCGAGAACAGCGTGCCGATGGACCACAGCAGCGTTCCCACCAGCAGCACGGCCACCCCGGCCGGCGAGGTAGCATACGGACCGCGGCGGCCGCCCCCGAGTGAAAGCAGCAGCACGCCGCTGAGCCCCAGCACTACACCCGCGCTGCCGCGAACGGTGAGGCGCGTGCTCCGGAGCACGAGGAGTTCCCCCAGGAAGATCCAGATGGGAACGACGGCAGTGAGCACGGCGGCGGTGCCAGAGGGCACGCGCGTCTCCGCCCAGAAGAGGCAGGCGTAATTGCCGAGAAACATAACCAGGCCGAGCAGCGCAGCGCTGCGTAGCTGCTGCCAGGCGGCGGCGTGTCCGCGCAGCGCCGCATAGGCGATCAGGATGAGCCCCGCCAGCAGGAAACGGAAGCCCGCGGCGAAGAAGGGCGGCACTGCCGCAACCAGTTCCCGGATAGCGAGGAATGAGCCGCCCCACAGAATGTAAATGGCCGCGTAGGCAAGGAGCTTGCGCATGCGTTTTCAGGATACAGGCGGGACGCAGGCGCAAGTCAGGCTTGCATCTGCCGCAAAGCAGGCGGGGTGGCGCTGCCCGGCAATCCTTGCGTAGCTGGGGATTGCGGAAGCCAAAAAAGAAAGGCGGTCCGGAGTCTTCATCCTTCGTAACTCCGGCAGGATGAGTCCCGAACCGCCCTTTCGTGGCCGCATTCAGCGCTGCGGCGCTGCGGCTACTTCATCACGATGCCGCCACCGGTCTGGCTGGCCTTCTTCTCTTCGTTCGCCTTGCGCGTACTCAGCATCTTGTCGCTCCACTGCTGGGCCTGGTCCAGGTCCGCTTTGCGCGCGTTGTCATTGCCGCATTCAAGGTCGGCCTTGCGCCGGTAAAGAAGATTCATATAAGCCATGGCGTCGTCGTAGTTAGGACGGATGTCGATGGCCTTCTGCATATATTGCAGGCCCTCGGCCACGAGCGGGGTGTTCTCCTTGACCAGCGTCTGGCAGGTAGCCTTCGGCATCTTCACATTGCCCTTGCCGTCGTCCGTCATGCCTACATTCCTGAGCTCCTGCACCGCGTTGCGATAGGCCTGGCGCCAGTCAATGTAGCCAATGGTGTAGTTGGCCTCGGCGTCGTTCGGGTCCACGGCGATCACCTTCTGCTGCCACTGCTTTGCCTCGTCCACCTTTCCGATTTCGAGGTAGAGAGCCGCAATGCCCTTCAGGCTGCTGATGTCCTTCGGGTCCTTGTCGAGCACCATCTTGAAGCTGTCAATCGCCAGGTTCGCATTCTTCAGGTTCTCCGGGGTCTGAAGGTCCGGAACAACCTGCTGCGCATAGGCGGTAGCAAGATACAGACGCGTCATGGGGTAGGTCGGATCGAGGCTTACGGCGCGCTGGAAGTGCTGGATCGCCTCCTCATACCTCGCCGACTTATAGGCCTGCACACCCTTGTTCAATTGGTCGCGGGCTTGCAGGCGTTGGCACCCGGTAGAGAGGGCAAGCAGCGAAAACGCCGCAGCTGCCAGCACCGGAACACGTGCGATTCGGTTCATTCTGGTTTCCGTCTCCTTGAAGATCGTCAGCTTACGCCTGATAAGCCGCGCCTGGCCAGTGTGATGCTTCGATTGCGGGAAGAGCCAAAACTTTCCGCGATGCGATTGTAATTGGTTTCAGGTCGAAGGCAAGTCCAGCAGGCAGAAATGAAGCGGACCTACTGGCCCGCTTCGATCTTCGGAGTGATGAGCCCGATATGGTCCACACCGGCCGCGTGCCCAATGTCCACAACCTGCGCCACGTCGGCGAAGTTCAGGTTGGGGTCGCCCTTGATGAACATGACACGCTCGGCACGGGTGGAGAAGATCGCCGTCAGACGTGTCAGCAGGTCGTTCTTTGCGACGTCATCCTGGTTGATCTTGTAAGTCGCCAGTCCGTTCGCGCCGCCAAGGATCTGCACCACGATAGTGCGGTCGTTCGGCTGCTGCTGATTCGGGTTCTTCGGCGGCTGGGGCACCAGCGCATCCAGGCCCTTGGGCGTGACCGGCACGATGACCATGAAGATGATCAGCAGCACCAGCAGCACGTCGATCAGAGGAGTTACGTTGATATCGGAGGAGAGTCCGCCCGGACCGCCGCCGCTTCCCATTGCCATAAGTCAGTCCCTCGTTTCTTCGCTAGACCGTTTGGTTCCGGTGCTGGGTGGCGCTTACTCGCCCGCTCCCGGCTTATTCTTATCCTGGCGCTGCTCGGTAAGCAGGCCCACCTCTTCAACCCCGGCCGTGCGCACGGAGTCGATCGCATCCATCACCGTGCCGTAATGCGAGCGCGCATCGGCGCGAAAGAAGACTTGCTTGTTCGTCTTGTTGGCCAGCATATCGTTGACCTTTGGTCCAAGGTCGGCCAGCGAGACCATGTCCTGCCCGAGGAAGACACGGCTGTCGCGGGTGACCGCGACGACGACAGCATCTTCTTTATTCGCATCTTCCATTGCGGTGGGATTGTCGGTCTTGGCCAGGTCCACGTTGACCTTGTTCTGCAGCATGGGCGTGATGACCATGAAGATAATCAACAGCACCAGCATGACGTCCACCATGGGCGTGACGTTGATGTTTGAGTTGACCTTCTTGCCTTCGTCTCTCTTGACTAGTGCCATTCCTGTGCTCCGTAGGGCCAGCTTTCCTTAAGCGCGACGTCCGGTCTCAACTCGGCCAGACCGGGAAAGTGCCGGAGCAGGGCCCAACCTGCTCCGGCGTCTTGACTCCCGCTCAAGGAGTTCTGAATCGAGCGTTAGCGGCGGCCGCTCTGCTTGATGAAGTAGTCGACGAGCTCGCTCGACGAGTTGTCCATCTCGACATCGAAAGCCTCCACCTTGTTGGTGAAGTAGTTGAACGTCATAACGGCAGGGATGGCGACCAGCAACCCGAAAGCGGTGGTAACGAGAGCTTCGGAGATACCGCCGGCCACTGCACCGATACCCGACGTCTTCTGGGTGGCGATCTGCTGGAAGGCGTTCAGGATGCCGACGACCGTGCCGAACAGGCCGATAAACGGAGCCGTGGAGCCGATGGTGGCCAGTCCGCCCAGGCCGCGCTTAAGCTTGGCGTGCACGATGGCCTCAGACCGCTCGAGCGCGCGCTTGCTGGCTTCGATCTGCTCCTCGGTTACGGCGCCGCCAGAGCCGTAGTTGCGGAACTCCTGCAGGCCGGCGGTGACTACCTCGGCCAGGTGCGACTTCTTGTTGCGGTCCGCCACCTTGACGGCTTCGTCGAGCTTGCCCTCCTTGAGGGCGCCAGCCACGCGCGGCGCAAACTCGCGGGACTGCTTGCGGGCGGCCGCGAAGTAGAGCCACCGGTCGATCATGACGGCCAGCGACCAGATCGACATGATCAAGAGGATGATGACAACGCCACGGGCCAGGTTGCCCATGTTGTGCCAGAGGTCGAGCGGGCTGAAGCCTACCGCCTGGCCCTCCTGGAAAAATGCCAGGGATGAGGTGTGCACTGCGAGTTGGGTGAGATGAGCGAGAATCACTGAATCTTTCCTCCTGGGTTTACAGCTTCAGGTTTACTGCCTTGAGGTTTGCAACTTCGGGCTTGACTGCCTACGGTTGTCGGGCTCTAACTGCTGCCCCTGCGTTTAACACTCACGGGTTGAGCCTGAATGCCTGCGCTGCTCTGCCAGGCCAGGTCTTCCCGCAGAAGGCCGCCGCCCGCGAAGGCGGCAGCCCTACTTCGTGCCCCGGTGGTTAGCCGCCGAGGGTAAAGTTGACGTTCACCTGCGTCTCCACCTCGACCGGCTCGCCGTTCAGCAGGTAAGGCTTGTAGCGCCAGGAGCGAACCGCATCCAGCGCCGCCTGCTGCAACATGGGCGGACCGCTGATCACGCGCAGGTTCTCGATCGATCCGGACTTTGAGATGGTGGCCTGTAGCACCACGGTCCCCTGGATGCGGGCTGCCTTGGCAATTGCGGGATACTGTGGCTGCGTCTTGACAATCGCGTTACCCGCCATCACGCCGGAGGAGACGGCGATCTTTTTCGGCGTCGCCGCCTTGACTACCGGCGCCGGCCCGGAGCCGATGCCACCGAGGATACCCCCCATAACACCGCCGGCCGAACCGCCAGCCATGCCATCCATGCCGGCCACGCCGGCTGTACTCGGGGGAGCCGCCTCTTCCTTCACCATCTTGATTTCTTTCGGAATCTTGGTCGGCGCGGTGAGCTGGTTGTTCATCATCTCGGAGACCACCTTCTGCACGTGTACCGGCGCGGCTGGCGGCGGGGGCGGTGGCGGAGGCGGTGGCGGCGGCGGAGCGACCAGCAGGGTCGCCATGGCGGCCTTGGGCAGGGCTTCAGGATGAATGAGCGGAATCAGGATCAGAGCCGCCAGAATGGAAAAGTTCACCACGATGCCGACGATCGTGTAGTACTTGCTCTTGGTCTTGATCTTGCCGCCGGATTCCATCAGGGCATCTTCAAACATGGCCTACCTCGGACACATCAGACTTGGTTACTGCTGTAGACACCACAGGGGCGTCACTTTGTTCCCGCGATTCTTTCCGGATACTGCAGAGAGTTTATTGTGGCCCGGAGAAAGCAAAGGCCAGGTGTGTGCACTTCTATCACACCCGGCCTTTGCTTGTGAAATCAGGCCTGCACGGCACTCTGCAATGAAGCTGCGGAGCCGGCCTAAACGCGAACCTTTTTGGCTGCCGGCAAAGACGCCGCCTTACCCTTCGCCGCGCGCCAGTCCTGGTAAGCCACGAGCATCGGCGCTGCCACGGCAATCGAGGAGTAAGTGCCGATGAGGATGCCGACCACCAGCGCGAACGAGAAGCCGCGCAGCACCTCGCCGCCAAAGATATAAAGCGACAGCACCGTGAGGAAGGTAAGACCCGAAGTCAGCACCGTCCGGCTCAGCGTCTGGTTGATGCTGCGATTCACCACCGTGGAGAGCGGCTCGCGGCGGTTCATGCGCAGGTTCTCGCGGATGCGGTCGAAGACGACGATCGTATCGTTCATCGAGTAGCCGATCAGCGTGAGAATTGCGGCGATCACCGTCAGCGAGATCTCCATATTGGCAAGGCTGAAGGCGCCCACCGTGATCAGCGTGTCATGGAAGACGGCAACCACGGCGGCCACGCCGTAGATCAGCTCAAAGCGGAACCAGAGGTAGACCAGCATGCCGGCCAGTGAATAAAGCGTGGCCAGCAGCGCCTGCTTGCGCAGTTGCGAGCCAACCTGCGGCCCAACGATTTCAACGTTGCGCACGGCAAAACCGGAGAGGTAGGCATCCTGCCGCAGCGCCGCGATGGCCTGGGCCGAGGCCACCGGGCCGAGACTGTCCATGGAATCCGCGAGTCCGCTGTGCGCCGTGCGGAAGGCGACGATCTGCGCGGCCTGCTTCTCCGGGTCGGCCACGCCCTTCTGCTGCAGAAAGCTTGCGAGCGCGTCACCGCTGGCGTTATCGAGGTCAAGCTTTCCGTCGGAGTTTGCCCCGGCCTTCGAGTAGTTCCGGGCAAGCGTGCGCACGATCGCGGCGCGGCCCTGGTCGAGCGCCGCTTCGCTGGTCTCGCTCTGCGCCAGCGTGATGATAACCTCGTGGTTTGGCGCCGGGCCGTAGGTGGTGATGCGGGCATCGTGCAGCCCGGCCTTGTCCGCCGCGGCGCGTATGTGGTCCGCGTTCGGCTGCTGGTCGAACTTCACGCGCACCTGCGTGCCGCCGCGGAAGTCCACGTCGAGCGGAATGTGGTGCCAGAAGAGCATCGAGAACACGCCGGCGACGCTGAATATCAGCGAGAAGCCGAGGAAGTACCACTTTTTGCCCAACCAATCGATCTTTACGTCGCGAAACAGTTCCACGTTAGTTCCTGCCTGTCTTCAATTCCGCCGCCCGTTGTTTCAGACGGCCACTACTAGTCTCTGCCGCCCAGCACCTTGACAAGCTGCTGCTTGGCAAGCCAGGCGGCGGCCAGAAACAGCATGCCGCCTGCAAAGCCGGCGATGCCGCGCGCCAGTCCTTCGGGTCTTTCCGGCTGCGTCAAATGGAGAGCGCCTCGCCACGCTGCTTGCGGTTCAGGTTCGCCTCAAAGATGACGCGCGAGACGAACACGGCTGTGAAAAGATTCGCCAGCAGGCCGAAGGTGAGCGTAACAGCGAAACCGCGCACCGGCCCGGTGCCGAAGATGAACAGGATGGCCGCCGAGACGATCGTGGTCACGTGCGTGTCGATGATCGTCGTCCAGGCATGTGCGAAGCCCTGGTCTACCGCGGCCGAAGGCGACTTGCCCGCGTGCAGCTCTTCCCGGATGCGCTCGAAGATGAGCACATTCGAGTCAACGCCCATGCCGATGGTCAGGATGACGCCGGCAATGCCGGGCAGCGTGAGCACCGAGTGTGTGAAACCCATGAAGCCGAGCAGGATGACCAGATTCAAGAAGAGCGCGAGATCGGCGTTGATGCCGGCGCCGCGATAGTAGACCAGCATGAAGACCATAACGGCCAGCCTGCCGACGATGGACGGCGGCCCGCACTGCCCGATCGAG
>CAYQYM010000019.1:0-13967 GCA_964421715.1 uncultured Acidipila sp. | reverse complement strand
GGGCACATACGTGGTCGAGATTCCGAGCTGGAACAAGAACTACGTCTCTGAAGGAAAGCCGCTGACACTGGCTAGCTCTGGCAGCAAGGAAAGCGAGTAACCATGGCGCGCGAGATCACGTGGAATGATGCCGAAGAGATCGGTATTCAGCTTCAGGAGAGGTTCCCGGAAGTGGACCCGCTGACGGTCCGCTTCACTGACCTGCGGCAGAGGGTGATGGAACTGGAGGGATTTGCCGACGATCCGGCAAAGTCGAACGAGCCCAAGCTGGAGGCCATCCAGATGGCTTGGTATGAGGAGTGGAAAGAGGCGCAGGGCTGATAGCCTTTTCCGCGGTTCCCGCCGCACTTTCCCGGAGAGCCATCCGCAAACCAGGTCGCATTTACACCCGTAAATAACTTCAGAACAGCTCCGTCTCCCAGAGATCGTGGAGGTGAAGGATGCCTTCTACCTTGCCGTTTTCGCCGAGCACGACAAGGGAGGTGATCCTGCGCTCTTCCATCGTGGCAAGGGCTCGGACGGCGAGCTCATCGGGAGAGATGGTCTTTGGCTGTGTGTTCATGGCGTCGCCGGCGCGGCGCTCGAGCGTGCGGGCACCTTCGCGTTCGAGCAGGCGGCGCAGGTCGCCGTCGCTGATGATGCCTCTTAGTTCAGAGGCGGAACCGACCACTGCAGTCATGCCGAGACCTTTGCGGGACATCTCGTAGATGACCTCGGCCATGGGCGTCGTCGGGGAGACGCGCGGCACTGCATCGCCGGCGTGCATGAGGTCGCGCACGCGGGCGAGTTTCTTGCCGAGCTTGCCGCCGGGATGCAGGTTGGCAAAGTCTTCGGCGCGGAAGCCTTTCCGGAGCGAGACGGCGATGGCGAGCGCGTCTCCCAAGGCGAGCATGGCCGTGGTGGAGGCGGTCGGTGCAAGGCCGAGACCGCAGGCCTCCTGCTCGACACTGCAGTCGAGCACGACGTCACTGGCCAGGGCAAGGGTGGAGCGCAGGTTGCAGCAGAAGCTGATGAGGGCATCTCCGATGCGTTTAAGGGTGGCCAGCAGGCGCAGGATTTCTTCAGTCTCGCCGCTGGCCGAGAGCGCGAGCACGACGTCGCCGGGCGCGAGCATGCCTAGGTCGCCGTGCACGGCCTCCGCCGGATGGAGGAAGAGTGCCGGGCTGCCGGTGGAGCTGAGAGTGGCGGCGATCTTCTGGGCGATGATGCCGCTTTTGCCCATGCCGGTGACGACGATGCGGCCGCGCGCGGCGCCGCACTGGAGCAGGAGGTCAACGGCGCGGTCGAAGTTCGCGGCCATGGCGCCGTCAAGGCGCGCGGCCAGGGCCAGCAGGGCCTCAGCCTCGATGCGGACGAGCCGGGATGGAGTATGCTCCGCCATAACCTTCGCCAGTTTCTCCCGTAAAGGGATGATGGTAAACGATGGCCGTGGCGTGCGCCGGTTGCGGCTGAATGTAAGCGACTAGGCGGTGCCTAGTAAACTGATGGGAGCACAGGAGCGATAAACGTGAAGCGCAATACTGCAGTGGCCCTCATCTTTTTGGTCGTCTTCGTGGTTTTTGTCTGGGCCGGGGTGGTGAACTACCGGCATCGCCGGGATGCCTATCTGCGGCAGACCCAGGCGGTGCTGGTGCCGGATGGGCAGCAGCCGCCGGCGGATGCGGGCAGCGATGGCCTGGCGGGTGCATTCCAGAGTCCGCTGCTGGGCAAGCCTGCACCCGGCTTCACGCTTGAGGACACGGCGGGCCGGAAGGTATCGCTTGCCGATTACAAGGGCAAGGCGGTGCTGATCAACTTCTGGGCGACCTGGTGCGGCCCATGCAAGATTGAGCTGCCGTGGCTGGTGGACCTGCAAAAGAAGTATGGCGCGGAGGGATTCCAGGTGCTGGGCGTCTCCGCAGACGACCTGGATAAGGACGACAAGGCCAAGCTGGCCGGAGAGAAGCAGCAGATCGCGAAGTTTGCGGCCGACATGCACCTGGACTACCCGGTGCTGCTGGACGGGGAGTCGATCTCGAAGCTTTACGGCGGAGTGGATACGCTGCCGATGAGCTTCTATGTGGACCGCAGCGGCAAGGTTGTAAAGGCGATCAACGGCCTTGCAAGCCGCGACGAGATCGAGGCGAGCATCAAGCTGGCAATGGCTGGTGGACAGTGAGGCAGGCGCGGCTTTGGGTGGGGGGAGTGGCGATGGCGGCCGTGCTGGCCGGCGCCGGTGCTGCGGCGGCGCAGATGCCATGGCAGAAACCGGCGGCCCGCGGTGGCGAGGCGAAGCCGATGGTCGTGTTTCTTTATCCCGAGCAGGTGACGGTGGCCGCGGGCAAGCCGCAGACGGTTGAGCTGCACTTTCGCGTGGCCGATGGGCTGCACATCAACTCGCACACGCCGCGGGTGAAGAGCCTGATTCGCACGGAACTCATCGTGGCCGAGGTTCCAGGCCTGAGCGTTGAGGCGGTGGACTTCCCGCCGGGGACCGACTTTGCGCTGGCGATGGCGCCGAATGACAAGCTCAGCGTCTACACGGGCGAGTTCGTGCTGAAGGCGCATGTAAAGGCTGCGGCGGGCGATCATCTGCTGGAGGGTGCGCTGCGCTACCAGGCGTGCGACGCCAACGAGTGCTATCCCCCGCGGAAGGCGAGCGTGGCGGTGGATGTGATTGCGAAGTAGCGGGGCTTACTCCACTTATCGTCCATCCGCGCTTTAAGGCTCTTTCAAAGCTAATCCTGAGCCTCCGGCCGGAGCTCAAAAGGCTGCGATCGTTGAGCGTCGCGCTCTTCGGGAGATTAGCGCGCATGCCGGCTTGCTCTGCGTGACGCTGAACGTTTACTTTGAACCTCGGCAGCAGCCCTTCGCTTTTAGACCCCGCAAGGAGCAGCATGGCGACCAATTCAAACTTCAGTTCCATTCTCAAGGAAGACCGCGTGTTTGCTCCCCCGGAGGAGTTTGCGCGGCAGGCCCGTGTTAAGTCGCTCAAGGAGTACAACGCGCTCTACAAGCGGTCCGTGGATGACCCGGAGGGCTTCTGGGCGGAGGTGGCCAGAGAGCTTGATTGGTTCAAACCATGGGAGAAGGTGCTGGAGTGGGAACTGCCGCATGCGCGGTGGTTTGTGGGCGGGCAGATGAACGTCTGCCACAACTGCGTGGACCGGCATGTGGCGAGCGGGCGTGGGGCGAAGACGGCGATCTTGTGGGAGGGGGAGCCGGTGGAGGCGGCGGGCGCCGAGGTGCGGCGGCTGAGCTACGCGGAGCTGCACGCCGAGGTGCAGCGTGCGGCGAACGCACTGAAGTCGCTCGGCATTGGCAAGGGCGACCGGGTGGCAATCTACATGGGCATGGTGCCTGAGCTGGCGATTGCTCTGCTTGCCTGCGCGCGGATCGGCGCGGTACATTCGGTAATCTTTGGCGGTTTTGCCGCGAACGCGATCGTGGACCGCGTGAACGATGCGGGCTGCGTGGCCGTACTGACGCAGGATACAAGCTGCCGGCGCGGCGGCGAGGTGCAATTGAAGGCCACGGTGGACGAGGCCCTGGCGCACTGCCCGACGGTGAAGAACGTGGTGGTTTACCGCAGGTCCGGCTCGCCGGTGAAGATGCTACCGGGCCGCGACCACTGGTGGCATGAGCTCACCGCGCAGGCTGAGCCTGTTTGTCCGGCAGAACCGCTGGATTCAGAAGACCCGCTGTACATTCTTTACACCTCAGGGACGACGGGCAAGCCGAAGGGCCTGGTGCACACGACCGGCGGTTATGCGGTGGGCACGTATTACACGAGCCGGCTGGTGTTCGACCTGCGCGATGAAGACGTCTACTGGTGTACGGCGGATGTTGGCTGGGTGACCGGGCACAGCTACGTGGTGTATGGCATCTTGCAGAATGGCGCGACGACGCTGATGTATGAGGGCGCACCGAACTTTCCCGAGCCGGACCGCTTCTGGCAGATCATCGACCGGCACAAGGTGACCGTGTTCTACACGGCGCCGACGGCGATCCGCGCGTTCATCAAGTGGGGTGACGAGTACCCGGAGCGGCATTCGCTGCGCTCGCTGCGTCTGCTGGGCACAGTCGGGGAGCCGATCAATCCCGAGGCATGGATGTGGTACCGCGAGGTAATTGGGAAGAACCGCTGCCCGATTGTGGATACGTGGTGGCAGACCGAGACGGGCGCGATGATGATTGCGCCGGTGCCGGGCGCGGTGCCGGCCAAGCCGGGCTCGGCCACACTGCCGCTGCCAGGCATTGTGCCAGAGGTGGTGACACGCGAGGGCGACCCGGTGCCGGCGGGCAGCGGCGGGCTGCTGGTGATTCGCAGGCCGTGGCCTTCTATGGCGCGGACAATTTTCGGCGACGACGAACGCTACCGCAAGCAGTACTGGTCCGACGTAGCGGGCTGCTACTTCACCGGCGACGGCGCCCGGCGCGATGCGGACGGCTATTACTGGCTGATGGGCCGCGTGGACGATGTGATCAATGTGAGCGGGCACCGGCTGGGCACGATGGAGGTCGAGTCCGCGCTGGTGGCGCACATCAAGGTAGCGGAAGCGGCGGTGGTGGGGCGTCCGCACGAGATGAAGGGGCAGGCGATCTGCGCATTTGTGACGCTTGAGAGCGGGCACCAGCCCTCGGCGGAGCTCAAGGAAGAGCTGCGCGCCTGGGTGGCGAAGGAGATCGGCGCGCTGGCGCGGCCCGATGATATCCGCTTTACCGATCAGCTGCCGAAGACGCGCAGCGGCAAGATCATGCGGCGGCTGCTGCGGGAGCTGGCCACGCATGGAGAGATCAAGGGCGACACCACAACGCTTGAGGATTTCGCCGTGCTGGCAAAGCTGCGCGAGCAGGACGAGTAATTGGCGCCAAGGTACGCGGCCGCAACCGTGCGAGGAGATGCTTGACACAGCCTGCGGGGAACTCTGCTGCTTTCCGGAATACCCGCGTGGAGACCTGCTGGGTGCTGCTGGCGGGGCTGCCGGGCACAGGCAAGAGCACGCTCGCGCGCCTGCTGGCCGGGCGTCTGGGCGGCGTGGTGCTCGACAAGGACCAGGTACGCGCGGCCATGTTTCCAGGAACGGCGGTGGATTACTCCGATGCACAGAACGCGCTTGCAATGCGGGCGCTGTATGCAGCAGCGGATTATCTGACGGTTCACCAGGGGCCGCCGTTTGTCTTCGTGGACGGCCGGACCTTTACGCGCGAGGCGCAGCGCCTTGAGGCTATCGAAGCGGCGCGGCGTGCCGGCGCGGCGTGGCGTCTGCTGCTGCTGCGCTGCACGGAGGCCGTGGCGAGGCGGCGGCTGGCTGCGCCCGCGCCGGAGCATCCGGCGCTCGATCGCGGGTGGGAGCTCTACCAGCGGCAGCAGGCAGTGTTTGAACCGTTGAAGCATCCTACCCTGGAGATAGATGCGAGCGAGGGATACGATCCTGCGGTAGAGCAGATTGCCGCATATCTAACAGACTGACGCTGATGGAGAGCTATGGCGAAGAGCGCGATGCAGGGCCCGGTAACGCTGGCGATTGATATCGGCGGCAGCGGCATCAAGATGATGACCTTGAATGAACGCGGCAAGCCGACCAGCGACCGCGTGCGTGCAGAGACGCCGAAGGAGCCAACGCCGGAGCGCGTGCTCGCCGTGGTGGAGCGGCTGCGGCAGGCGCTGCCCGCCTTTGACCGAGTTTCAGTGGGCTTTCCAGGCGTGGTGAAGCATGGAATCACCTACACGGCGGCGAACCTGAATCCGAAATGGGCGGGCTTTGAGCTGCAGCGCACGCTTGAGAATACGTGGCGCAAGCCCGTGCGCGTGGCCAACGATGCGGCGGTGCAGGGCTATGGCGCGATCAAGGGCGAGGGCGTCGAGCTGGTGCTGACGCTCGGCACCGGGTTAGGGTCGGCACTTTACACCGACGGGCGTCTTTGTCCGGGGTTAGAGCTGGCGCATCATCCGTGGCGCAAGAAGACTTACGAGGACTACCTGGGGCGGCGCGGGCTCGACAAGCATGGACATAAGCGGTGGAACAAGCTGCTGCGGAAGGCGATTGCGCAGACCGAGGCCACGTTCAACTGGGACAGGCTCTACCTGGGCGGGGGAAACGCGAAGGAGATCAACTTCGAACTCGAAGGGAACATCCAGGCGGTTTCAAACGAAGACGGCCTGCTGGGTGGCGTCGCGCTCTGGCAGGAGTAGGGCGAGCTCTCCGGCTATTCGTCGCGGGTAGGGCGTTCCATGAGCTCGCGGATGGCCAGCTTCGGGTCCTTGCTGTCGTAGAGCATGGCGGCAATCTGGGTCGTGATGGGCATCTCCACCCTATGGCGGGCAGCGAGGGCGAGGGCGGCGCGCGTGGTGCGGACGCCTTCGGCAACCTTGCCGCCGAGCTTTGCCAACGCCTGTTCGAGCGTCGAGCCCTGGCCGAGTTCGACACCGACGCTGCGGTTGCGGGAGAGAAGACCGGTGCAGGTGAGTACGAGGTCTCCCAGGCCGGAGAGGCCGGAGAGGGTCTCCTGGCGGCCGCCGCAGGCCAGGGCCAGGCGGGTGATCTCAGCGATACCGCGCGTGATGAGGGCGGCGGCGCTGTTGTGGCCGAGGCCAAGGCCGGCGGCCGCACCGGCGGCAATCGCGATGACATTCTTGAGCGCGCCGCCAAGCTCGACCCCGGTGATGTCTTCATTGCGATAGACGCGAAGCGTGGAGCTCGAGAACTCGCGCTGGATCCGGGCGGTAAGGGCGGCATCCGTGCTCGCAATGGTGACGGCGGTGGGCGAGCCACCTGCAACCTCCTGGGCAAAGGACGGGCCGCTCAGCACGCCGACAGGCTGTGAGTCGCGGAGTTCGGCGGCGATGACCTCGCTCATGCGCAGGGCGGTTGCGTCTTCAAGGCCCTTGGTGGCGCTCACGATAAGGACGCTGGGCGCGAGCAGCGGCGCGAAGGCGCGATAGCAGGTGCGAACGTGTTCCGATGGCACAACGCCGAGGACGATCTCCGCGCCCGCGAGTGCTTCTGCAGGATGCGTGGTAAGCAGGATCTCCGGCGGCAGCGCAAAATCCGGCAGATAAGGGCTGCGGCGGTTTTGCAGCTGCCTGCGTGACCAGAGCGCGACGTGATGGCCGTTACGGCGGTGAAGGCTGAGAGCGAGCGCGGTGCCCCAGGAGCCGGCGCCCATGACGGCAATGCGGCTCATGCGCCGGCGGGCCGGGGACGGCCAAAGCGATATTCCTGCCCGCGCGCCAGCCGGCCGATGTTGGCGTGGTGCTTGAGGATGACGATGATGGGAATGAGAAAGAGCACGGCGGTGAGCCACTGCGTCCGCGCCGGGTGGCGCAGGACGACGGCAAAGACAGGGAGGGCAATGGCTCCAAGAATGGAGGCCAGCGATACGTAGCGCGAGAGTGCGAAGACAGCGATGAAGACGAGCAGGCTGCCCAGGGCGGCAAGCGGCGCGAGCGCAAGAAAGACGCCGAAGGCGGTGGCAACTCCCTTACCTCCCTTGAAGCCGAGCCAGGCGGTCCAGATGTGGCCGATGAGGGCGAAGAGACCGGCAAGCGCGGCGGCATTTTGCATGTCAAGGCGTCCGCCGATGGCGATGCCCGTAAAGACGGCGGCCGCCCCCTTGGCTGCATCGAGCAGGAAGGTGAGCGCGCCGAGGCCCCTGGCCCCGGAGCGGACGACGTTGGTGGCGCCAATGTTGCCGCTGCCCTGCGCGCGGATATCCTGCTTGCGGAAGACGCGGACAAGGATATAGCCGAAGGGGACGGACCCCAGCAGATAAGCGACCAGGGCGATTGTGACACAGGTCAGCGTCGGTGAATGAAGCATAGGCCTACTCCCACTCGATGGTGCCGGGCGGCTTGGAGGTAATGTCGTAGACGACGCGGTTGATGCCGCGAATCTCGTTGACGATGCGGCTGGAGACGCGCTTGAGCACGTCGTAGGGCAGCGGAACCCAGTCGGCGGTCATGCCGTCCTCAGAGTGCACGGCGCGGATGGCGCACGTGTAGGCGTAGGTGCGCTGGTCGCCCATGACGCCGACGCTTTTGACCGGCAGCAGGACGGCAAACGATTGCCAGATCTGCGTGTAGAGCCCGGCGGCCTTGATCTCGGAGACGACGATGTCGTCGGCCTCCTGCAGGATCTGGACGCGGTCTTCGGTGACCTCGCCCAGGATGCGCACGGCGAGGCCGGGACCGGGAAAGGGCTGGCGCTGCAGAATGTCTTCCGGCATGCCGAGGTCGCGGCCGATGCGGCGAACCTCGTCCTTGAAGAGGTCGCGCAGCGGCTCAATCAGCTTGAGTTTCATATCCGCCGGCAGGCCGCCGACATTGTGGTGGCTCTTGATGGTCTGCGAGGGGCCCTTGACCGACGAGGACTCGATGACATCCGGGTAGAGCGTGCCCTGGACGAGCCAGGCGACATGGTCTGACGGAAGGCCGCCCTCGGTGAGGATGCGCGCGGCCTCGTCATCGAAGACGCGGATGAACTCATCGCCGATGACCCTGCGCTTGGTCTCGGGATCGGTGACACCCCTGAGTCGGGCAAGGAAGCGCGCGGATGCGTCCGCCGCGACGAGGTTGAGGCCGAGCTTGCCGCGAAGGTTCTCCTGCACCTTGCGGAACTCATCCTTGCGCAGCACGCCGTTGTTGACGAAAACACAGGTGAGGCGGTCGCCGATGGCGCGATGAACGAGCACGGCGGCCACCGAGGAGTCGACCCCGCCGGAAAGCGCGCAGATGGCACGGCCGTCGCCAACCTTTTCGCCAATAGCCTGAACCGTGGTTTCAATGAAGTGAGCCGGGGTCCATTCCGGGCGAACGCGGCAGATGTTGAAGAGGAAATTGCGGAGCAGGGCGGTTCCCTGCCGGGTGTGGTGAACCTCGGGGTGAAACTGCACGGCCCAGATGCGCCGTTCAAGGTTGGCGATGCCGGCGACAGCATTTGCGGTCTTTGCGGTCAGGTGGAAGCCGGCGGGAAGCTCCAGGGCCTCATCGCCGTGGGACATCCAGACCTCGATCGAGGCGGGCAGCTCGTCAAAGAGCGGATTCGCGGGGAAGCCCTCGATGAGGGAAACCTCCGCGTGGCCGTACTCGCGCTTGTCGGCCGGTCGCACCTTGCCGCCGAGATGATGCGTGATGAACTGCAGGCCGTAGCAGATACCGAGCACGGGTATGCCAAGGCTGAGCACGGCGGGGTCGGCGGCGGGGGCGTCCGCGTCATAAACCGAGCAGGGGCCGCCGGAGAGGATGATGCCGGCGGGATGGAGCGCGGCCACCTCGGAAAGCGGCGCAGTGCAGGGCAGGACGGCGGAGAAGACATTCTGCTCGCGGATGCGGCGTGCGATGAGCTGGGTGTATTGCGATCCGAAGTCCAGGATGACGATCGAGGAGGGTTCCACGAGACAAGTCTACCGGGCGCGGTGTGCCGCGCGCCAGAAGTGAAAAAAGGCGGCGAGGCGGGCCACCTGGAAGAAGTCCGACGCGGCCATGTAGAGCAGGGTGACGACGGCCCACCAGAGGTAGAGCGCGCCGCCGTGTATGACGGCCTCAAACGGAAGCGGCGTGGCCGAGAAGACCATCGCGAGGACGATAAGGGCAAGCTTGACGATGCCCATCACAAGATTGATCTCCACCAGCTTGCTGGTGAAGCCGCGGAGGCGGAGGCTGCGGGAGAGGCTGGCGGCGACGCCGATATCTTCCGCAAGGGCCAGCATGGGCGCGATGGAAAAGACCCAGCTCAGCAGTGCCCAGAGCGAGAAGATGCCAAGCGAGAGACAGATGACGAGCGCGCAGTAGAGAACGAGGTTCGGCTCAGCCCCGGCAGAGGGTGAGAGCGAGATGGCCGCGGCCCAGCGAACGCCGGCAAACCACGCGGCGAAGGTAGCCGCGAGCATGGCGACGCGCAGTGCCTGCAGCAGGATGAGCGAACCGGCGCGGGCCGGGAGAGTGGGGTCCAGGCGGCGCAGGACGACAACGCGTCCGACACCGGAGGCGAGGGACCAGCCGGCGAGCAGGAGCGGCGCGAGCCAGAGTGCGGCGTGGAGGACGGGCGGCCAAAGAACGGCGAACAGGTCAGAGGCGATGACGGCGGCGCGCATCGGGTCCTGCAAAGAGAGCTGGTCAAGGCCGGCGGCCGTGAGCGCGGGCAGCGCGGCGCGGTAGATATGCAGACCTGCAGCGATGAGCAGGACGAGCGCAGGCGCGCCATAGAGCCAGCGCCAGGCCAGCTCCAGCGCGAGCAGTGATGGCCGGCGCCAGCACGCCTGCAGAACGGCGAGAAATGACTGCGTGCCGCGCGTCTCTGCCCGGGCAAGAGCCATGGCGGCCTACCGCACCACCAGGTTGACCAGCTTGCCGGGCACGAGAATTACCTTGACGATGTTCTTACCAGCCGTGGCGGCGCGGATTCTCTCTTCTGCAAGCGCGGCTTGTCGGAGCTGCTCTTCCGGTGCTGCGGCGGCGATGCGAATGACGCTCCGCAGCTTGCCGTTGACCTGCACGGGGACTTCAATCTCCTCTTCGCGCGCGAGCGCTTCGTCAGCAACTGGCCACGGCGCGCGGAGAAGGTCAGCGGTCTCGCCCATCTGCTCCCAGAGTTCGAAGGCGAGGAAGGGGGCAAAGGGCGCGAGCAGCAGCACGAGGTTGCGCAGGATTGAGCCGGTGACCTCGGCGGGAACCTGCCCCGAGGCGAGCTTCTCCTCAACGGCGGTGCAGGCGTTGACCAGCTCCATGATGGCTGCGATGCAGGTGTTGAAGTGCCAGCGCCCGGTGAAGTCCTGCGTGATCTTACCGATGGTCTGGTGCAGCTTGCGGAGCAGCGCAGTCGAGGCGGCGTCCAGCGCGGTGGTATCGAAGTTGCCGCTGCTGGCAGCAGCTGCCAGTGCCGCTGTGTGCGCATGGCGATGGACGAGGCGGTAGACCTTGCCGAGGAAGCGGCTGACACCGGCGACACCCTCTTCCTGCCATTCGAGGTCACGGTCCGGCGGCGCGGCAAAGAGCGCGTACATGCGCGTAGCGTCGGCGCCGTAACGGGCGACCATGTCATCGGGCGAGACGATGTTGCCCTTGGACTTGGACATCTTGGCGCCGTTCCTGATGACCATGCCCTGGGTAAAGAGGCGCTGGGCGGGCTCGCTGTTCTGGATGAGACCGAGGTCCCGCATGACGCGTGTCCAGAAGCGCGAGTAGATGAGGTGAAGGATGGCATGTTCAACGCCGCCGATGTACTGGTCGATGGGAAACCAGTAGGCGGCGGTTGCCGGGTCAAAGGGTGCCTGGTCATTGTGGGCGCTGGTGTAGCGGTAGAAGTACCAGGACGAGTCGACGAAGGTGTCCATGGTGTCCGTCTCGCGGCGCGCGGGGCCGCCGCAGCGGGGACAGGTGGTATTGACAAACTCGGGTACGCGGGCAAGCGGCGAGCCGCCCTGCTGCGTGATCTCGACCTGATCCGGCAGCAGCACCGGAAGCTGGTCTTCAGGGACGGGCACGATGCCGTCGCGCTCGCAGTAGACCATGGGGATGGGTGTGCCCCAGTAACGCTGGCGGCTCACGCCCCAGTCCTTCAGGCGAAATGTAACCGTGGCTGTGCCAAATCCGCGCTCGTGCGCGTAGGCTGTCATCTTCTTTCGAGCTGCCTGCGTGGTGAGCGAGCTGAATTCGCCGGAGTTGATGAGCAGGCTGTCCTCCTCGGTGAAGGGCAGCACGGGTTCCTGGTCCTCGCCGTCTGTTGGCTCGCTACGGCGGCGCGGCAGCACCACGACGCGCATCTCTATGCCGTACTTCCTGGCGAACTCGTAGTCGCGCTCGTCGTGCGCCGGGACGCTCATGATGGCGCCGGTGCCGTAGTCGGCGAGAATGTAGTTGGCGACCCAGATGGGCAGGCGCTCACCGGTGAAGGGATTGACGGCGAAGCGGCCAGTGAAGACACCGCGCTTGTCGATAGCCTGGAAGTCATCGGCCTCGCGAGCCTTGCGCTGCTCGTCGAGCAGGGCGTCTACCTCGGCCGCAAGGCGGCGGTCGGCTGAGACAAGCGTGGCGACGAGCGGATGCGCGGGCGCGAGCTGCAGGCTGGTGGCGCCGTAAATGGTGTCAATTCGCGTGGTAAACACGGCGATGCGGTCGCCGGTCGGTTTTGCATTCTCATCGGCGGGCAGCACCTGGATGCCCGCTTTGCGCGTGCCCGCTGCTTCACCTTCCGGCGCGCTGTCGGCGTCTTCGAGCGCGAACTCTACGGTCGCGCCTTCGCTGCGGCCGATCCAGTTCTGCTGCATGATGCGAACCTTCTCCGGCCAGCCCTCTAGATCGTCAAGGCCGTCCAGCAGATCCTGCGCATATTTGGTAATACGAAAGAACCACTGCTCGAGGTCGCGCTGCTCGACCACAGTGTCTTCATGCCGCCAGCAGCGGCCGTTGATGACCTGCTCGTTTGCAAGCACGGTGGCGCAGAGCGGACACCAGTTGACCTTGCTCTTGCGGCGATAGGCAAGGCCGCGTTCATACATCTTGAGGAAGAACCACTGGTTCCAGCGGTAGTAGTCCGGCAGGCAGGTGGCCAGCTCGCTCTGTGCCCAGTCATAGCTGAGGCCGAGCCGCTCCATCTGCTCCTTCATGGCGGCAATGTTCCTGAGCGTCCACTCGCGTGGTGGCGTGTTGTTTTTCAGTGCTGCATTTTCCGCAGGAAGGCCGAAGGCGTCCCAGCCCATGGGGTGAAAGACGTTGGCGCCCTGCATCCAGTGAAAGCGGGCAAGCGCGTCTCCGATCGAGTAGTTGCGCACGTGGCCCATGTGAAGCTGGCCGGAGGGATAGGGCAGCATCTCGAGCACGTAGTACTTCGGGCGGCCGCTCGCGGAAGACTCCGCGGCGTACATGCCTGGCCGCTCCGCCCAGCGCTGCTGCCACTTTGGCTCAATTTGCGCCGGTGAGTAGCGGGACAACTCTTCTTTCTGGATTTCCTGTGCCATTCCCTTCAAGTGTAAACGGGCGGCCGCGAAGGCCAGCACGGGGATGCCAGTAACTTTCGGCTACAGGGCCGGAACGTTTGTCATACCGGCCCCGCGGACACTAGAAGCTGAACACCGCCTGCAAAAAAATTCGCCGGCTGGCTGAGCCCGAGGAGTAGATGCGCCCGGCCAGCTGGTTGGAGCTGCCGAAGTTGGGCGAGTCCACGACACCGGTGGGCGGTGCCAGGTTGATGTTGTTGAACAGGTTCAGCGCCTGCGCATTGAAGGTGAGTGCGTAGCGCCGGCCCGTGCGGTCGTCGTTGCCGCGTGGTCCACCGCCGCCGCTCAGGCCGCGTGCTCCGAGGCCACCGCCGTGGCCACCGCCATGGCCGCCTCTTGGGCCGCCTTCGGCTGCCGCTGCTCCGCCGCCCTCCACCCTGGGCCCGATGCCGAAGGACTTCGAGACGCGCAGGTTGAAGCTGAAGAGCTTGGGCCCGTCCCCGAAATAGATGGGGATGGGCGCTTCTCCCGGGCTTGGCGATAGGTTGAAGGTGCCGTAGGCCGTCTTGACGATGTTTGTATCCCCTGGCTGCGCAAACGAGGGCCGGTCGGTGAAGAAGGAGTCGCCGTTCTCATCCTGGCTGAGCGTGATGTTGAACGGATTGCCGGTCTGGAAGGCGATGAACGGACTGACGCGGAAACGGTAAGGCGCGGACCACGAGCCGATGAGGAACAGCCGGTGGCGCGCGTCAAAAGCTGCACGTCCGTAGTCCAGGTGCAGGTTTTCGGAGTTGGAGGGATTGCTTTGGAGCCCGTTCGCATTGCTGTTGGCATAGTTCAGCGTGTAGTAACCAAAGAAGCTCAGCCTGGGGCTAAGCCGCGCGTTGAAGTTCGCTATCAACTGGTTCTGGTTAAACAGCCCCTCGGAGTAGTACTGGTAGATGTTGCCGAGGGCTGGGTCGTAGGCCGGCGAGTACGGCGCGTTTGCATTACGCGTGACCACCTGGTGCTCACCACGCGCGTAAAGGTAAGTGAGCGAGAAGGTGCTCATC
>CAYQYM010000018.1:0-14206 GCA_964421715.1 uncultured Acidipila sp. | reverse complement strand
ACCACGAACTCGTGTGGCACGGCATGTCGAACTCCGGCACAACGCGAATGCCTCGCGCCCGTGCGTACGCCACTAGCTTCCGTGCCTCGTCCTGCGTGTAAAAGAGCCCGTCCGATCCGTCGCCGGTCAATCTCGGGAATTGCCTGCTTTCGATACGGAAACCCTGGTCTTCGGTCAGGTGCCAGTGAAAGACGTTCAGCTTTACCTCGGCCATGCCGTCCAGCGTGCGCTCCAGCACCGTGATGGGCTCGAAGTGGCGGCCGCAATCGATCATCAGCCCGCGCCAGCGGAAGCGTGGTGCATCCTCAATGTGCACAGCAGGCACGAAGTAGCCCGCAGGATCAGACTCGATCATCTGCACCAGCGTCATCATGCCGCGCATTGCGCCAACCACGGTTGCGGCTTCAATCTCTGCGCCCTGCTGCGTCACGTCAAGGGTGTAGCTTTCGTCCTCGTCCACGGACTGCACAGCCTCGCCCGCGCCCTTCACGTGGAGCCGCAGCGCGGTTCCGGCAGCCGTTCTGTCCAGCGTCCAGCCGGTCTTCGTCTCCACACGGCGCAGCATGCGGTCCACGGCAGCATCGAGCCGCGGGTCGCGCAAGCCCGCGATCGTCACCCCGAAGGACGGCGTCAATGCGAGCCGACCCTGCTGTGCTGTGAGCGTCCTTGGCAGCGGCATCAGCGCCATGGCTGCCGGCTCCGCGGCATCGGGGTTAGCCGAATTTTGCGCCCGAAGGAACGGGGCGATCATGAAAAGAAGGGCGGCTACAAGGGCTCTCATCGCGACAACAGGCTCCTTACTGCTCAGGCTGTACTACTTGAGTACTCAACTATACAAGTCTTTGACGCCTGTTTGCCGCAGTACGCCCTCCCGGTGGGAGCCTCTGCTACCCTGAGGCTCACACTGCATAAGGAGTCCAACCCGCACGATGCGACGCACGCTTGCCTTCGCCGCCGCCCTTCTCGTCTCGAGCTCGCTTTTCGCACAGGCTGCCGCGCCCCTGCAAGCGCAGGACTCGCTCGACGCCGGCACGCGCCAGATGGCCCATGACATCTTCCAGCAGCTAATAGAGATCAACACCACGGACTCAACCGGCAGCGTGACGGCGGCCTCAGAAGCCATGCGGCAGCGCCTGCTGGACGCCGGCTTTCCTGCGTCTGACCTCCAGGTACTCGGGCCGAATGACCGCAAAAAGAACCTCGTCGCGCGCATTCACGGCAGCGGCAGCCAGAAACCAATTCTCTTCATCGGCCACCTTGACGTGGTCGAGGCCCGGCGCGAAGACTGGACCACCGACCCCTTCCAGTTCGTCGAGAAAGACGGCTACTACTATGGCCGCGGCACGCAGGACATGAAGGAGAGCGACGCCATCCTCGTCACTACCTTTATTCGCCTGAAGAAGAGCGGCGTCGTACCTGACCGCGACCTCATCCTCGCGCTAACCGCTGATGAAGAAGGCGGCAAGTCAAACGGTGTGGACTGGCTGCTCAGGGAACACCGCGAGCTGGTCGATGCTGCCTATGCCATCAACCCCGACTCCGGCGGCGTCAATCTGGAGAAGGGCAAACCGATCGCCGTCGATGTCGAAGCCACGGAGAAGCTCTACGGCGACTACCAGCTCACGGCGCTCAACCGGGGAGGCCACAGTTCCCTGCCTGTGCCCGATAACGCGATCTACCACATCGCTGATGCGCTTACCCGGCTTCAGCAGTACAAATTCCCTTTCGAGCTGAACACCGTTACGCGTGCCTTCTTTGAGAAAATGAGCACGCTTGAGACGGGCCAGAACGCGGCAGACATGCGGTCGATCACCAGTGCCACACCCGACCCCGCCGCCATCGCGCGCCTGTCCGAAAACCCGGTCTGGAACTCCACAATGCGCACCACGTGCGTCGCCACCCGGCTCGAGGGCGGCCACGCCAACAACGCCCTGCCGCAGATGGCCCGCGCCAACGTAAACTGCCGCATCCTGCCCGGTCATTCCCGTGAGCAGGTGCGCCAGGATCTTATTCACGTCTTCAACGATTCCACCATCGCGGTGCGCTACGTGACGGACGCAGGTAAGGTCTTTGAGACCGCGCCGGATAACGTCGCACTGCCTCCCGTGCCGCTCAAGCCCGAGGTGCTCCACCCGCTCGAGGCTGTCGTCGCGAAGATGTGGCCCGGCACGCCGGTGATTCCAGAGATGGAGCCCGGAGCGTCTGACAGCATTTACACCAACGCTGCCGGCATCCCGACTTACGGCATCTCCGGCATTGCGCTTGAGTCGTCCGACATCCGGGCCCACGGCAGGGACGAACGCCTTCCCGCGGCCTCGTACTATCGCGGCGTGGAGTTCTTCTACGACTTCGTGACGAAGCTGGTTGCCCCTGGCAGGTAGCGGCAGACCCCTGCGGCCGGCCTGCTAGGCACCCTGCCACTCCACTGGCGTGGTGGGAACACGGATGGAGGCGCGGTAGCGGTCTCCACGATAGCGGGAGCAGGTGACCTCGACCGGCGCATCCTGTGTCGTCATAAGAACGCGCAGGATTGACAGCACGCTGATGCGGCGTGGAATGTTGAGCAGCTGCACCTCTTCCGCGGTGGCCGGCAGTGCCTCGATCACCTCGTCTGCGTAGGCCACGCGGACGCCGTAGCGGTCGCGCATGACCTGGTAAAGCGACTGGCGCTCGAAGTCAAGGCGGTCAATACCCGGGAATTGCTTGAGCGGAATGCGGGAATCTTCAATGGCGATGGGCGTGCCATCGGCCAGGCGAAGGCGGCGCAGGCGGAGCACTTTATCTCCGGGGGCGAGGCGAAGTTTTTCCATGACGTCAGCCGAGGGCTCACCCACGCTCTGCTCCAGCAGGCGCGTACCGGGCTCGACCCCACGCTCGCGCATCTCCCCGGTAAAGCCCTGCAGGTGCATGATGTTTTTCTCAAGCTTGGGACGGGTGACGAAGGTGCCGCGGCCCTTCTCACTCACGGCATAGCCGCTTGTCTTAAGTCCGTGAAGGGCCTGGCGGGCCGTCATGCGGCTGACCTTGTAAACGCGCGAGAGCTCTTCTTCTGAGGCGAGCAGGTCGCCTTCGGCGAGCTCGCCGGCGCGGATCTTTTCCATCAGCACGCGCTGAATCTGGTAGTAGAGCGGAATGAAGCCGGTCTTATCGAGTTGCTGCGGGACGGCTAGGTCCTCCCGCGAATGCGTCCTGGGCACGCTCTCTCCTTCAAGATTCGCACTGCCGTCAATCCAAGCGACATCAGCATACAACAGCACGGCATGGAGGCGAGCGGCGTGACTCTGCGAAGTGAACCGAGGCCGGCGGAAGCCTGGCAATCCCGGCTTCAGCGGACGCCATCGCTGCCCGCAACCTGAGCAACATGGACCCCGTTGAGGCTGCCAACATAGCGCGACACACCCCGGTAGAGTGATTCCGCAATGCGCTCGCGGTAGGCGGCCTCGCGCAGCTCGTGCGCGTCCTGCGGATTTGTGAGAAACGATATCTCGGCCAGCACCGAGGGCATATTCGCGCCGATGAGCACGACAAAAGGCGCCTTCTTAACCCCTCGGTCTCGAAGCCCGTCGTTGCCCGGCTCGAGACCCTGGTAGAGACTCTGGTCCACGTCGAGGGCAAATTCGCGCGACTCGCTGATCTTGTCTTGGAGAGCAATCTTCTTCACAAGATCAGAGAGCTGATGGATCGACTGCTCAGAGACGGCGTTTTCGCGCGCGGCTACCTCGAGTGCGTCTGCCGAGGACGTGAAATTGAGGTAATACGTCTCAACGCCACGCGCCGTGACGTCGCGACTGGAGTTTGCGTGGACGGAGAGAAACAGATCCGCCTGCGCTTTATTGGCGATGGCCGTGCGTGTCTCAAGCGGGATGAAGGTGTCGTCGTCCCGCGTGTAAATGACATCGGCGCCGAGGCGCTGCTTCAGCAGCTTGCCCAGGCGGAGGGCTACGTCGAGGACTACATTTTTCTCCTCGATGCCATCCGGACCGAGGGTGCCGGAGTCGTGGCCGCCGTGGCCCGCGTCTATGACGATGCGGTTGATCTTGAGGCCGAGCGCGCGCACCATGGAACGCTCGCCACCGCTGGAGGCAGCCGGCGGCGAAAGGTGCTGTTTCTGTCGCATCGAGGCCGTGGCGGGCTGCGGTGCAGGCGCGGCCTGCGGTGGAGCATCGTTCGGCTGCGGAGCCGGCGTGGTGCCGGCGACAGAGGAGACGACAGGCTCGGTGGTGGGGTGGCGGGTGGCCTTGATCTTGTTAGGCTGCTGGCTCAGGGCGGCGATGTCTCCGGCCTGCGAGGCAGGCCTCGGCTTCGGGTCGCCGGTGATGAGGGCCTGCTGCTTCTCCGGTTCAGAGGAGGCGGTAGGGCGGAGGTTCACTGCAGGCGCGGTCCTCTCCTGCCGCTCCGCGAGCTGCGACGAGGGCAGCGTGGAGGACTCTCCAGGCTTGCGGCCGTGTACGTCAATGATGAGCCGCGGCGGATTGGGCAGGAAAAATGCGGAGTACTCGCTGACATCGCTGACATCGAGCACGATGCGCGTAACGTCATTGGAAAACTGCGCCGCGCGGACGCGCTTGAGGAAGCCGTCATCGGTGACATCAAAGGACCGGCCGATCAGCTCCGGCGCGAGCCTGGCCCCGTGGAGGTCAAAGAAGATGCGGTCCGGGACTGGAACGCGTGCGGCCTCATACTGCACCTCGTCCTGCAGATCGATGGCGACGCGCGTGTAAACGGGCGTGGACCAGTGGCGGATGCCGGTGACGAGCGGCAGCCGGCCGGAGCGGCGCGGCGGGGGCGGGGCGGACATCACGGCGTCGCTCAGGGCGGGCTGCGGCGCGGGTTCGACGGCGCGCGTGGCCTGTGACGGAGCTGTTGTTGCCGGCGGGGTTGTGTTCGGCGGGCGGCCAGCGCTCTGCGTGAGCGGCTGCCGGGCCTGCCGCGATGCCGGGAAGGATGGCCGGACAGGCTTGCGGCCGGCCTGCTGCGCTTCCTCTGCTGAAGTGCGCAAGCTGGAGGACGCGGACGCTGCCGGCTGGCGCGCAACGGCGGCATTGGAGGATGCGAGTTGCTCCTGCGTATCCGGTGTGGCGGGCCGCTGCCTGTGCGCGGTCTGCGCGTGTGTGCGGTGGGCGGCAAGCTCCTGCTGATGCAGGGTGCGGAGTTCGCTGCGGGCCTGCTCGGCGAGCGCGTTACGGGGGTAAAGCTTGAGGTAGCGCTCGAAGGCGGCGCGGGCACCTGCGCGGTCGTTCAGGTCATGCTCGAAGATCTCACCCTCCGCGAGCAATGCGCTGAAGCGGTAGCGGCTGCCGGGGTACTGCATGCGGAGGAACTCATACTGGCCGATAGCGTCGTGCAATGCTTTTTCATCTTCAAACAGGCGGCCTTCTTCAGCGAGCAGGTCGGCAACGGCGTTGATGCTGGCGTCAGCGTGCGGGCTGGCGGGGTCGCCATGGTACACGGAGCGGTAGGCGTTGAGGACGCGATCATAGTCGCGGCGGGTGCGCTGCTGCTCGGGCCTGCCCTCGAGCGCCTCGTGAAGACGCTGGGCGCGGTCATAGGGCGCCGGCATTGCGCCGGGGCGCGCCGCAGCAGGCGAGGCTGGCCGTGCCGCCGCCAGCAAGGCCGCGAGCAGGCTGCCGGCCAGCAGAGGATGCCAGGAACTTGCAGTAGCGGCCGCGATTCGCATGAGACTTCAGCCCCAGTATATGTTCCGGGTGAGGACGAATCGACCGCGGGAACCAGCGTAAGAAACGGTCGGCTGAATTTTCAAGCACGAAACAAAGGCGAGGCGAACGGATGAGCCGTGCATGTCAGCCGCTAACGCGAGCGACTGCACGCGAGTTGAGCTTAACTGCACAACTTTAGAGCCATCATCGGCCGCCCGACGGATCTGCCGATCGCGCATAATCAATGTCCAGGAAGACGCCCGGCGCATGCGGCGCGTAGCAGTTTCCATCCGCCGCATACGTCGCCGCGCAGGAGGCCGCAAACTGCGGACGCCGGGGAGACTGCGCCGCCTGCCATGCCGTCGCCAGGGCAAAACCGCTGTTGCCGGGATCCTGCGGAGCCACTGCGCATCCCGGTGCGGGCGGACACTCGTCCTCCGCAACCCAGAGCGCCAGGTCAGGGTAGCGGGTGAGCAGCTCGCGCGCCGTGCTGATGCTGCCGCTGCCCTCGGCTACAGCGATGCCGGAACAGTAGACACCGGGCACATAACCGCCCCGGTGCACGGCCGTGATCCACGCGCTGATGTAGGCTGCCTGCTCCGGCAGCAGCGCACCGCCTTCTTCCTGATCCAGAAAGATAATCGCCTTAAGTGGAAAGTGCTCACGCCCGGCTGCCTTCGCCGCCTGGGCGCCGTCGGCGCGTCCCAGCGCCACAGCATCGGCCGCCTTCAGCTCTGTATCCAGCCTGCCGTTGAACAGCAGCAGAAATCCGAAGCCGGCCTCGCGCAGCGCCTTACGTTTCCCGGCCCATGGATTCCCGCTCATCCCCGGCGGATTGTTCAGCCAGTAACCTGCAAAAGAGAAGTCCTGGTGCAGCGCGGGGAGCACCACATCTCCGGGATATGCATTTTTATCGAAGCCTGAATAGGCCGGCGCCTGCGCACAGAGATGGCCGGCAAGCAGGACCAGCGGCAGCAACCCAGCGCACAGCCGTGAGGCTGCGCCGCGAACCACCCCGCTACCTGGCACCAGACCTGCTCCCTCTCAAGCCGATTGCAGAAAAGCTACGGACTGCACGCCCGTTACCTCAAACCGCTTGCGGCAACGGATGTTCTTGCAGGCCACCTGGTCGTCGCGCCGCACCATGTAAGACTGGGCCTTGGCAAAACGCGCGCGGTCGCGCTCGTCGGCCCGCCCCTGCAGGCTCTTCTTCTTGCGCCGCACGAGCCAGCCCAGCTGGTACTCCTCGGCCTTGCCGCAGTGCGGGCAGGTCAGCAGGTGGGTCCGCTGCTCCTGCCGTTCATCGAAAAAATCGCGCTCATCCATCGAATCTGTTCCTTGAAGCGGTTCTTAAAAAGCCTTACCGGCGAATCAGGTACATAACCCAACTGGCCACAATCACTACGCCGACAAACATGCTCCAGCAGTAAAGCCCGTAGCGCACCATCTCGCGCGTCGTTGAGCGCTGCGTAATGCCGAACACGATCGAGGCGAAGGTCGCGAAGATCAACACCGAGGTGAAATGCGAGAGTGCCAGCATCAGAGCTTTCTCCCGATGCGAAGATTGTGCGCATCCACCGCGGCGATGAAGTTCAACAGCCCGGCCACTACCACGAACTTGGTGCCGTAGTCCGCCGTGGCCACCTGCACCGCTCCGTGGCCAAGATCCATTGCGCGGCCCACCAGGTAAAGCAGCCCCGCGCCAAGATCACCGACAAAGCCGAGCATGTCCAGCGTCTCACCCGTGTTCGGCGTATAGAGCTTGCCCTGCATCGCAAGGCCCAGCGCAAACATCGTCACCACTGAGACGAAGAGCAGCAGGGCCCGGACCCAGTGCCGCGTCAGCAGGTGGCCCGCTCCGGGCACCAGCCAGCCAAGTACAAGTGCGAACGAAAAGAGTGCGGGCGTTCCCGGCCTGATCTCCGGCCCGCCCTCCGCCACTGCCTGCGATTTCGCTGCCATCATGGTGATGATACAGCACTAAATCCGCATCAACTCCCGCTGCACGCGGCCCGTCACCACTGCATCCTCCGCTGTGGTCATCATGTTGATCTCGCTCCGGACGCCAAACTCCGGCAGGTAGACGCCGGGCTCGACCGAAAAGCACGTGAAGGGCAGGATGCGCCGCTCGTCGTGCGTCTCCAGGTTGTCCAGGTTTGCGCCGTTGCCGTGAATCTCTGTGCTGATGCTGTGTCCTGTCCGATGCGTGAAGTATGCGCCCAGCCCGGCCTGCGCAATCACCCGCCGCGCCGCGTCGTCCGCCTGCCAGCCCGCAATCGGCGCGCGCGCGCGGAAAGCCTGCTGCAGTGCATCGATGGCCGCATCGCGCGCGTCTCTCACGGCGTCGAACACCTGCTGCTCACGCCCGGTCGGCTCCCGGCCCACGACGCCCGTCCATGTGATGTCATACCAGCAGCTTCCCGGCGCCGTCATCCGCGCCCAGACATCGATGAGCAGAAAATCGCCTTGCCTGATCTGTGCGGCTGCGCCGGCTTTCGGCTCGTAGTGCGAGTCTGAACTGTGCGCGTTCACTGAGACATTCGGACCGTTTTCCGTCAGCATTCCTTCACGCTCAATGGCCTGCTTCAGCCAGCAGTGAATGCCGTACTCGGTCGCGCGCCCCGCAGCTACCACGCGCGCCGTCTCCCGGAATCCCTCTGCCAGGATTGCATCCAGACGCCGCTGCGCCTCGTAATGCGTCGCAATCTGCGCCTCGTTCAGCACCGCTTCAAAGCGGCTCACCAGGTCGGCCGAGCTCACCACCTCGTGCCCCAGCGAGCGCACCAGTTCCACCGTGCCGGCGTCCACCATGGCCACATACATGATTGCGTTGCGGGGCGAGTACTGCATGGCCACGCGCTTGCTGCTGCCCAGCATCGCCGCGAGTCCAGCCTCCAGCTCCTGCCACGATGAGTACACCTGCCGCGCGCCCGGCAGCGTGTCCAGCCGACCCTGCTCAATGCGATGCACCAGCTTGCGCGGCTCTCCCCTGGCCGGAACAAAGTAAAACCACCGCCGCGTTACGTGCATCGCCGGGTCCAGCCCGAGAATGCGGTAAGCAATCGGGTCGCGGTGATGGTGGTCGTAGAAAAGCCAGCCGTCCATCTGCTGCTCCGCAAGTGCGTTCTGGATTTCGTCAAGTTGCATCGGCGTTAGTGTACTGGAGCCCGCATCTCACCGAACGGACAGCCTTGCATCGGATGGGAAAGAGCGCAATCCATGCGCACCCTGCCCCAAGCGAGCAGGTCCTGAACGAGTCCCTGAACAGGCCCGGCAGCAATGCATGAGGAGGAATCCATGGCAGAAACTCGGTCCGCAAAATTTGCCGTTGTCACTGGCGGCTCCAGCGGCATCGGTTATCACCTTGCGCGCATATTTGCGCAGAACGGCTACGACGTGCTCATCACTGCCGAAAACGATGCCGTTCAGAAGGCCGCGGCAGAGCTCGGTCAGCTCGGCGGCAGCATCAAGGCTGTGCAGGCCGACCTTGCAAACTACGAGGAGGTGGAGAAGCTCTGGCAGGCCATCGAGGCGGAGGGCCGTCCAGTCGATGCCATTGCCATCAACGCCGGCATCGGCGCAGGCGGCGAGTTCGCCACCGAGACCAGCCTTGACCAGGAACTAAACATCGTGCAGCTCAACGTGGCCTCCACGGTGCATCTCGCCAAGCGTGCCGTCCAGCAGATGGTCCCGCGCGGTAAAGGCCGGATTCTCTTCACCGCCTCCATCGCGGGAACGATGCCCACGCCATTGGAGGCCGTCTACGGTGCCTCGAAGGCCTTCGTGCTGGAATTTGCCCAGAGCCTCTACTACGAGCTCAAGAACAGGGGCATCAGCGTCACCGCCCTCAAGCCCGGCCCCACGGATACGAACTTCTTCCACCGCGCAGGCATGGACGATACCAAGGCGGGCAGCTCTGGCAAGGAGCAGAACGACCCCGCCGACGTGGCACAGCAGGGCTACGACGCGCTCATGAGCGGTAAGAAAGAAGTCTTTGCCGCCTCGCCTGGGACCAAGGCGCAGGACGCGCTCGGAAAGGTGCTGCCCGACTCGGTCAAGGCCGCTGCGCACGAGAAGCTCACCAGGCATGGCTCGGCAAAGTAGAAAAGCACGCAGCGCCATAGTTATAACCTGCGCACGAGGTGCGGATTCGCAGTGCGTGTTCCGGACTCACCTCGCGCCAGATCAAGCCTTCAACATTCAGACCCGGCGCTAAATCATGGCCCCGTGCAGGAAAACTCCTCGCAGCTCGCCCTCGGGGCTTAACACCACCAGGTCCGCCTCGCGTCCCTCTGCCAGCACGCCCACGCGGCCCTCAAGGCCCGTCATCTCGGCCGGGTTGCGCGCCGCCAGGCGCGCCACCACTGCCGGGTCTTCGTGCGTATAGCCAGTGAAGTTCCGCACCGCGCGATCCATGGTCAGCGTGCTGCCGGCCAGAGTATTCTCGCCAATCAGGCACACACCGTTTTTGACGCGCACCTCCAGCTCACCCAGCCGGTATCTGCCGTCGGGCATTCCGGTCGCAGACATCGCATCGGTAATCAGGATGGCCCGCTCCGGTCCCTTCGCCTTCCAGTAGAGGCGCACCGCATCGGGGT
Source organism: uncultured Acidipila sp. (assembly GCA_964421715.1). Taxonomy (GTDB): domain Bacteria; phylum Acidobacteriota; class Terriglobia; order Terriglobales; family Acidobacteriaceae; genus CAYQYM01. Next base: position 3,951 of record CAYQYM010000018.1, on the reverse strand, counting down.
CCACATGCAGTCCATCGCAGATCAGCTCCGCGTAAAGCCCGCTGGTCAGCGCCGCAGCCAAAATGCCCGGGTCGCGATGGTCGAAACGCCGCATGGCATTGTAAGTGTGCGTGAAGGATGCCGCACCGGCTGCCATGCCCATCTCTGTATCGACCATCCGCGTATCACTGTGTCCCAGGCTCACCCGCACGCCGAGCGCCGTAGCGTGCGCAATCACCTCCAAAGCGCCTGGCAGCTCCGGCGCAATCGTCATCAGCCGTATCTGCCCCTCGGCCGCTTGCCACATCCGTTCAAAGACCTGCACCGAAGGTTCTACCAGGTCTGCCGCTGCGTGCGCACCGCGTTTGGCGTGCGACAGAAACGGCCCCTCGATGTGAACTCCCAGCGGCCGCGCTTTTCCTTTCGGCGCCGCATCTCTGCAGATAATCTTCGCAAGCCCGTTCAGTGCGCGCAGTGTCGTGTCCATCGGCGCGGAGACGGTCGTCGGCAGGTAGCTCCCCACGCCATGCCGCGCCAGAAAGGCTCCCAGCCCGTCCAGCGCATGCGGCGTCGCGTCCATTGCGTCAAAGCCGCCGCTGCCATGCACGTGCACGTCGAAGAAGGCCGGCGCCAGGATCGCATCGCCCAGGTCCACGTGTCGTCCCGGAGGCAGTTCGCCTGTACCGCGCGCTCCCACCGCCCGCACCACGCCGTCTTCAATCCCCACGAAGCCCTCGCGCATCACTCCGCCCGCCGTCAGAACGCGGGCCGCTGTCACCACCAGGTCCATGGCAGCAGTCTAGACTAGGCAAATGGCCCAGCGGCGCATTGGCGTCCATCTCTCCACCTCAGGCGGCGTCTTCACCGCGGCCGAGCGTGCCCGCGCGGCCGGCGCAAACACCTTCCAGATCTTCTCCTCCAGCCCGCGCATGTGGCGTGCCTCTCCCGTGCCGGAAGAGCACTGCGCGCGCATGCGCCAGCTACGCGATGAGTACGGTTGCTTCCCGCTGGTCATTCACGCCAGCTACCTCATTAATCTCTGCAGCCAAGATCCCGAGGTACGCCGGAAGTCCACTACCGCCTTTCGCGGTGAGGTCGAGCGCGCACTGGCTCTAGGCGCTGAATACCTCGTTCTCCATCCGGGTTCCTGGCGCGGCCTCACGCGGCAAGTGGGCCTCAGCCTCGCGGCTGCCTCGATCGAGAAGGCCGTCGATGGCCTCACCTGGCAGGACTGCGACTTCCGCATACTGATCGAAAACACTGCGGGTGCCGAGTTCTCCCTCGGCGGCAGCTTCGAACAGGTCTCCGAGCTCATCGACCGGTTGCGCCAGGTAGCGCCCGCAGGAGCCTGCCTCGACACCTGCCACACCCACGTCGCCGGCTATGACATTGTGTCCGAATCCGGCTATGAAGAGACAACGCGACTGATCGCCGCCACCATCGGGCTCTCCAGCGTACACGTCTGGCACATGAATGACGCCAAGGCCCCGCGAGGATCGAAGCTCGACCGCCACCAGCACATTGGTGAGGGCACCCTCGGTGCCGCGCCCTTTCGCCGTTTACTTCTCGACAGGCGCTTCGCCCACTGTGCCTTCATCGCCGAGACGCCGGTCGATAATCCCGGCGACGAGGTTCGCAATGTACAGACACTCCAGCAGCTCGCGGGCGAACGCGGCTGAGCACCGGTATCGGAAGATAGCGATTCTAACCGGGCGGGGCAAAATAGAAAGGCCGGCTTTGAAAACCGGCCTTTCTATTTTCGTGGACAAGCGCGGTCAGGCGGTGAGCTCGGCAGCCACCTTTTCGGTGACGAACGCCTCCACGGTGTCGCCTTCCTTGATGTCGTTGAAGTTCAGGCCCACTCCGCATTCCATGCCGTTCGTGACCTCCTTTACGTCATCCTTGAAACGCTTGAGCGAGGTGAGCTTGCCCTTGAACACCTGCTCGCCTTCGCGCACCAGGCGGATCTCCGCATCGCGGCGCAGCACGCCGTCCAGCACGCGGCAGCCGGCGATGGTCCCGACCTTTGGGATGCGGAAGACATTGAGCACCTGGGCGCGGCCCAGGTAGTTTTCCTTGAATACCGGTTCCAGCAGCCCTAGCATCGCCTTGCGAATCTCGTCCTGCAGCTCGTAGATGATCGAGTGGATGCGAACCTCTACACTTTCCTGCTCGGCCAGTTCGGCGGCTTTGCGCTCCGGCCGCACGTTGAAACCGATGATGATGGCGTTTGAGGCCGAGGCCAGCAGGACATCGCTCTCCGTAATGGCACCCACGCCGGAGTGGATGACGCGGATGCGCACCTTTTCGGTCGACATCTTCTGAAGCGAATCAGCCAGCACCTGCACAGAGCCCTGCACGTCCCCCTTGAGAATCAGAGGCAGCTCCTTAACCCCGGCCTGCTTGATTTGGTCGGCCAGGCCTTCAAGCGTCACGCGGGAGCTCTTGGCCAACTGCGCCTCGCGCTCCTTCATCCTGCGGTACTCGGCAATGCCCTTGGCCTTGTCGCGATCCGAGACGACCAGGAAGGTATCGCCTGCGTTCGGCATGCCCTCCAGCCCCAGGATTTCGACGGGTGTGGACGGGCCGGCCTCTTCGATCGGGCGGCCACGGTCGTCAAACATCGCGCGAATCTTGCCGAAGGTGTTGCCGACGATAAAGCTGTCCTGGTTGTGCAACGTGCCGTTCTGTACCAGCACGGACGCAACCGCGCCACGTCCGCGGTCAAGCTTGGCTTCTATGACCGTGCCCACAGCGGCGCGCGACGGTGTCGCCTTCAGGTTGCCGAGGTCGGCAACCAGGCAGATCATTTCGAGCAGCAGGTCGAGGTTCTGGTGCTTCTTGGCCGACACGTCGACAAAGACCGTGCTGCCACCCCAGGCCTCGGGCACGAGACCTCGGTCGCCGAGCTGCTGCTTCACCCGATCCGGCTGTGCGTCGGGCTTGTCAATCTTGTTGACCGCAACAATAATGGGCACGCCCGCCGCCTTGGCGTGATCGATAGCCTCAACCGTCTGCGGCATGACACCATCATCGGCTGCGACCACGATCACGACGATATCGGTGACCTTGGCACCGCGCGCGCGCATGCGCGTAAAGGCTTCATGGCCAGGCGTATCGAGGAAAACAATCTCGCGGCCGAACGCTGGCGAGTCTGTCTTGGCGATGCGCACCTTGTATGCACCGATGTGTTGCGTAATGCCGCCGGCCTCTCCGCCTGCGACATCGGTCTGGCGGATGGCGTCGAGCAGCGACGTTTTTCCGTGATCGACGTGCCCCATCACGGTGACCACGGGAGGACGCGAGACCTCGAGTTCGTCGGGATTCTCCTGCGAAAGCAGATTTTCGATGGCCTCGTTCGCCATCTGATCCTCAAAGCTGATGACCTGCGTGTCAGCCCCGAACTGCCGCGCCACATCCTTGACCAGCTCGCCATCGAGCGACTGGTTGACCGTGACGAAGACGCCGCGCATCAGCAGCGTGGCGATAAGGTCCTTGCCACGGACGCCTAGCATCTCGGCGAGGTCCTTGACGCTGATGCCCTCGGTCACCGTAATGGTGCGGGTGATGGGCATGGGCTCAGAGGGAACCTGCGCTCCGCCAAAACGCGACGGCGGCGCAAAGCCCTTCATCGGGCCTTCCTTGCTCTTTTCGTAGGTCTGCCGGCCACGGCGCGCCGGGCCGCCGGGGCGCTGCTGCGGACGCGGCGCATCGCCTGGAGGCGGAACCAGGCCGGGCGCTCCGCCCATGCCAGGACGCGGGCCGCCAAACCCGGGGCGAGCTCCGAAGCCGGGACGCGAACCGCCAAAGCCGGGGCGTCCGCCCTGTCCTGGAGGGCCGCCGGGCGTGCTGCGCGTCGGGTGCATGGGGCGGCGGCCGCCGGGGTACTGGCCGGGCGCTCCGCCCGGCTGGGGACGCTGGTAGCCACCTGGGCCACCCGGCTGCAGGCCGCCGGGCGCTCCGCCTGGGCGG